>MVRP01000001.1 GCA_002067405.1 Syntrophorhabdaceae bacterium PtaU1.Bin034
AACGCCTCGACAATCCGCTGCTCGGCCGTTTTCTTCCTGATCTTCTTCTGGTTTGCATCAGATTTGTGCAAAGTCATTGTGTGCCTCCGGGCATATTTCGAGGGCTATACGGGCGGCGCTATCCCTGATGTCTTCTGCTCTTTTCGATAATTCTTGAAAGTCGACGCTTTCACCCTCAAGGCTTTTTGCAAGGCAGGCTGCAAACAGCGCCTTGAGCGTCTCGCTGAGGCTTTTTGCTGCCGTGCTTAAATAGTGGCGAATATCAGGAGGAGTGACGCTATCCCGTGGCGGTGAAAGAGGTTTTCTTGTGACCGCCTGCAGGGACCCAATCAGCTTCGGAACATCGGCGGAAGTCAGTGTAACCGCTTCAACTACCTGATCGCTGTTAAACCTTTGGCGCTCGATCTGTATATGGTCCTCTGATAGCGGCCAGTCCGGAAGAGTAACGAAGATATGTGTCCGCGTTTTCTGATCTCTAATGCCTGTAGATTTATAAAACGACATTGCTGCCTCCTTCACGCTTCCCGTCCTTCTTGATCGAGCAGCGGTTCATCATTTCCGACCGCCTTAAGATTGCGTTCCCGCACGAAACCTTTCTCTTTGGTCTGCTTCGATTCGCTATACCATCCGCTGAGAGCAACGACATTGCCTTGCCTGATGTCGAAGTCTCTGTGATCAAGGCCCGGAAATTCGTCAGTCTCTCGGAACCTGTTCTTCTTCACCTCTATGTGCTTCCACTCCAGGTTGATCGTGAGACATGCGTCCACGGAGCTGTAGATGCCGCCTGTACCATACTCGGCTCCGGGCTTTTTCTGAATGGCCACAACGGCGATCCCGTGGTTAAGCCGATCGATGATCTTTCCCATGGGTTCTTGAATGTCGTAGGCATTCTTGCCGGCGTGCATGTAGTCGATGATATTTACTGCATCAGGCTCAATAGAGGCCGGGTTTCCTCGCCACTGACGCATCTCAAAAGTCCATTCAAATACGGGGAAACTGTTAAACTGCTGAAGTTTGAAGTGCATGGCCTGGGCGGACATTTCAGAGTTGAAATAGATAATCCGATTGTCGTTCATGTTCTGCTGAATGAAGTCGAGGATATAAGACGTTTTGCCTGTGCCGGTCACTCCTGCTATGACAACGATTGACTTCGGGAAGATACGTGTCTTGCGTTCTACACCGAGAGGGAAGCGAAATTTTAAATAGTCATCAGGATCCGCGTTCTTAAAATCCATTTGGTCAATGTCCCGTTCTACCAGGCGGTACATTCCCCGCTTTTGTCCGTATTTCTCAATGATCCCTTCTTTTTCGAGGCGTAGAAGGGCCATTGTTGCAGCCTTCTTGTGGTCTTTCGTGGTCAAACTGAGGTCTTTGTAACAATCTGTGGTCGCGAAATAGCCACTTGTGGTCAATACCCAGTCTCGAACCTCTTGTGTGATGTTCCGCTCCTCTTTGTAGGCCCCGAGGAGGATTTGCTGTATCCTGAATGCATGATCCTGCCGGACTTCTATTTCAGGAATTCTGAGGAGTGCGTGAACCTCGGCAAGCTTATTGATATCGGCACCACGCTTTTTGAGGTCTGCAAGGATGTTGACAATATCGTATCCGTCAATCATTATTGATATTTTCCCTCGATGATCTTGGCAAAATTCTCGGGCTTTATAATCCAGTTAAGCGAAGCAAGAAAGGGCTTGCGGTCTGGCGTTGAAACCTTGCCCGTTAAAAATGGAGAGCTTGTGATGTACCGGAAGAAGTCTTTCCACCATTCAAGGTCTTGGCGTTCTTTATCTTCTCTCCACCTGGCCTGAAGATGTGATTGCCTGGTGTCATTCCATACACGGACACATGGAAGCATAGAACAGATTTCATGAAAAGCCTTTATGATTTCCTGATGAGGACAGGGAGGGGTCGACTCTGTCGACAATATATCTTTCTTTAATATTTTCTTCTTTTGTGTTCCCCCGGATTGGTAACTCCTGTACCCCCAATCGGTAACTTTGTTACCCGAATTGGTAACAGTTACCCGCTTTGGTAACTCTCTCCACTGAGTGTAGTCCTTGTTAAAACCGACTTTGTTACCCGCTTTGGTAACTATGTTTCGAGCTATCAATTCACTCATGGTCCGCGATACATGGGATTTCCTGATGCCTGTCATCTCTACCAGTTGACTGTTAGATAGCCAGTCTTGCTTCTTCTGGTACCCGTATGTTTTCCGCCATATCGCCCATAAAATTCGGCTCTGGCAAGCTGAAAGGTTAGTTCTCATAAGGGCCTCAGCAATTTCATTCGCCAAACGCGTATAGCCATTCTCGCACTGAGGAGAGGCAGACAATCAAAACCCCCTCAAGAACTGCTCATGACAGGTAGAACAGCCATGACATAAGTCACACATGTAAGAATAGTGTGTCTAAAGTTGATAAATTTTTTACTCAGTTTCCTCATCCTCATTACGCTCTTCTTCCGCCCCTATTCTTCTCTCAAAGTAGCGTTCGAAGGAAGATAGGCCAAGTATGATTCGCTTTTTGTCCTCCTCGTTGAACCGGTCGGGGTGTATTAAGGCCTCTTTCGCTGCGCGAACAATTGCGAGGCGTCCATAAATAAAGGCTTTATTGTCAATGCCACGAGACACATTGAGATGAGCCTCAGAGGCAGCGACCTCTAAGTCAAGGCCTCCCTGATACCTAAGGAAACACGTCTCAAGAATCTCTGACACGTCAAGAACAGTGAAAAGCAGAGATATATCTTGTTTCTCCCCGGCCTCAGAAATCAGCGAACCCAGAGCGTCTTCAAGCGCATCAAGTGTTTCCTGAGCATAGCCTGTTCCTAATCCGCTGTAGTCAGGTACCGGCTTCTGCAGATTGATAATCTCATCGACAGGCCTGGAGTAAAACTCATCAGTGATCTTCTTTGCGTCGACAGCAAGGCTTCTTACTTGAGAGACAAACAGTTCAGTGAACTCCTTGCGGTGTCTCTCTATGGTTTTTTTGAACTCCTTCTCGCCATGCCATTTACGTAGGAGCGCATAAGAAACGCCTGAGCGTTCAGCCATTTCCTTCTTGGTGCCGAAAGCGAGAGCAAAAAGGGTCATCAGATATTTTGTCGAAGAGAAGCCTATACGATCGCCCTTGGCAGTACCGGCCCGCTGGGGTTCGACATAAGATTTCATTTTCTCCTCGATGAACAGTTCCAAAATGTTTTTCTTTCTCTCATTGACCATGGTCACATCATATATATAAGTGTATCCCATGTCAAGACATTTCTTTTTCTCTTGTTGAACGAGCAACATGATTGTTCGAATGCCGGAAAATTACCTTTCGGAAAATGTGGCGCGCACCCGGGGAGGGACCTGATTTTTTCGGGAGGGTCCCCATCGAACCCCCCCCAGGCCCCCTTTTAAATCAGTACGGATCACGAGGATTTAGATAACCTTCGCGTGCAAGTCTCTCCATTTCTTCCGGAGTGACAAACCACTTCCGGCCGATCTTTACGCCCTTGACCTTTCCGAGGAGACACGACGTGCGGAGCGTCCTTATGTTCTGGCTGTATGATTCGGCCGCCGACTCGATTGTGAGCAACTTCTTTCTTTTTTCTTCACCTTTCATTGTCTGCTTCCTCCCCTCGAAGACTTTTTTCGATCTGTTTTGAGAAGTTCGATAGAATCCTTCCGGTCCTCTTGTCGTTCTCGAAAACAGCGCAATCCGTGATCACTCTCTTTACTTCCCTGGCCGCCGAAGATGAAAGCTCGATCACAACCTTACCGTTCCTTGCCATTCTCTTACCCTCCCTTTCTGTTTTTGATATGGGATCCTGTTTCCTTCCCCTTGCTTCTGTCAATCACCGAACAGTGCTTGACGCTTTTTCGTTTCATGCAGCCCTCCGGAGAATGTTCTTGACCGTCTGAGGATGCCAGGCACGGCCGGCAGATTCATAACCCCTCTTCTCAAGATCCTGGCAGATCGCCCGAAAGGAATAGCCTTTAGCCCGGAGTTCCTTGATAAGTAAGATGGCCTTCTGCTCTTTCGCGTTGGCAAGGAGCGTCTTTCCATCCTGGGCGAGCCTCCAACCATAAGGAACCTGCC
Source organism: Syntrophorhabdaceae bacterium PtaU1.Bin034 (assembly GCA_002067405.1). Next base: position 4,080 of record MVRP01000001.1, read on the forward strand.
CGGCACGCTCGTTCTTGACAATCTTCAGATGCAAGGCGTCACGGGTCTCCGCTCGCTGATCGTGTCACGTTCCCATTGGTTCATTGATGCCATAATGTTCAGAAAGAACTTACCCATGGCCGTCTTAGTGTCGATCCGTTCAGTGATGCTATGGAAGGCCACTAAGCGCTTCTCTACGAGGTCCATGAGGCTTAGGGTATCCTTGACCCTTCGGGAGAGCCTATCGAGCTTATAGACCACTACAGCGTCAATCTTGCGGCCCTTTATCGCTTCCATAAGAGCCTGTATGCCGTCCCGGTTCAAGTCCTTGCCGGACTTCCCGGCGTCTTCGAGGATCTCCACAAGGGTGAGGTCATGGAGTTCGCAATAAGCCTCGATCTTCGCCCGCTGATTCTCCAAGCTGATCCCTTCCCGGGCCTGCTCATCGGTTGAAACTCTTACATATCCGACTGCTTTCATATTCACCCTCCACATGGCTTCGTTGTTCTCATTCTCCCGCTTCTCGAAACATCTTGTCAAGGGAAAAGTTAATGATAAATATAACTAATCAATTGTAATTAATTACTATCCAACGGGATGGTATTAAATTAAACTTGACAAACAACTACTTAAACTATTTAATGATAAGCATGGACGAATTAATTCCCCTTATCGAAGCGGCCAAGATTCTGAGAATCTCCCGTGTGACTCTTTGGAAGTGGATGAAACAAGGGAGAATAGCTGTGGTCCGGCTTTCAGAGAGAAAGGTATGTATTGAAAAAACCGAGCTGGAGAGATTCATAGCCGAGAACAGAATGCGCGGCGGGCAAGGGCAATGAGCCCATCTTTCGGCGCAGTTAAGGAGAGTTAATTATGAGACCCAAAAAGATCGATGACACTGTTCTACTTCGCCTGTATCAAGATGAGGGCAAGAGCCAGAAGGAAATAGCGGCCTTCTTTGGCTGTACTCCTCCGCCTGTCTGCCGGCGCCTTAAAAAGCTCTTACCGAAACGGACACCTGAGGCCTTTGAGAAACTTACCGATAAGGAAAAGCAATTCTGTGTGGCAATGGCTGAGGGGAAAAATCAGACTGACGCCGCTCTTGAAGCTTATGATACAGAGTCAAGAAAATCGGCTAAGGTGATTGGCAGTAATCTTATGGCAAGACCAGAAATACAGTCGACGATAAGTGAACTGATGGATATCCATGGGCTTACTCGCGATTACAGAATCAAAAAACTCAAAAAACACGTAGACGACACTGACGCTAACATCTCTCTCAGGGCCCTGGACATATGCAACAAGCTCGACAATTCCTATCCTCCCCAAAGGCAGATCAATCTCAACGTCAATATTGAGCTTGATCCGGTAGATTTCACAACCCTCCTTTGCCAATTCTCGAACAAGAGGACGTCCAGGAGATAGCCCGACCGTAGATCTACAGGTGTGAACTTCAATGAACTCCATGCGGGCTTCCTAGGGGAAAGACACCCTGGTAGACAAGCAGTAACTAAAGGTAAGTCGCCTTAGCATTCCCCTGTTTATCGCATTTGAGCATTGAAATGCTCTATTCCCTCTTTTATTCGTCCCGTCAGGAGCTCAAATTCAGGGCTGCGGGGAATCCTTTGATTGAAAGTGTAAGTAGCCGGTCTAATCGCTTTATAAAAGATCAATTAAATCAGATACTATTAATTCTACCCTTTACAGTTTGATCTGGATACCTTGACAAGTGTGGGGAGAAACGTTTACAATTTGCTATGAAAGTTGCTTAATAGATTGACAAGGAGGGCTTGTTGTGACGAGCATAAGAAAAAGAGGAGAAGAGATAAGACAATTCATTCTCCAGAATGTTGAAAATCATCCAGGCGACATAGTTGCTCTCACTATACAAAAGTTTAAACTTACCCGGCAGGCTGTTTATAGACATATCAAACATCTGACAGATCAGAAAGCTTTGATTCGCTCAAAAACAGGCCATTATGAACTTTGCGCCAAAGAAGAATGGCGTGCCGAGTTTAGAATTAGCGATAATCCACATGAAGATGTTATATGGAGAAATGAAATACAGAAAAGATTGGGGCCGTTACCTGACAACGCCATGAGCATCTGGCAGTATAGCTTTACAGAAATGTTTAACAATGTTGTTGACCATTCGGGCAGTGAAACGGTGTTTATACGTATCACAAAAACGGCAAGTTCTACAGAAATTAACATAGCTGACCGGGGAATAGGAATATTTAATAAGATATCTGAAGCGTTGAATCTTCTCGATGAACGACACGCTGTCCTCGAGTTAACGAAAGGCAAGTTGACAACCGACCCCGAACGGCATACTGGGGAGGGTATCTTCTTTACGTCTAGGACGTTGGATACATTTGGCATTTTATCGGGAGAAGTATTTCTGTCGCACAAGTACGGTGACGATGAGGACTGGATACTTCAGAACCAGAAACCGTCCGAAGGTACCTGGATCAGCATGAAATTAAGCAACAATACGTCGCGAACAACTAAGCAGGTATTCGATAGATTTACGTCTGGAGACACTTTTGGTTTCACAAAAACTGTCGTACCCGTCAGAATGGCTCAATACGGAGATGACAAACTGGTTTCGCGTTCGCAGGCAAAAAGGTTATTGGAGAGAATAGACCGGTTTAAGTTGGTGATTTTCGACTTTAAAGAAGTCGAGATGATAGGCCAGGCATTTGCGGATGAAGTATTTAGAGTTTTTGCAAATCAGCATCCTCAAATAGAGATAGTAGCAATAAATACAAATGAAGAGGTCAAGAGAATGATAGACAAAGCCAGGTCTGTAGAAGATAACGAAATTGGGCAAACCCCACTCAAACAGGAGACCTTATTCTAAAGGGAATTCTCAGGTTAGGTTCTATCCCTGTCTTGTCGACTCGGCCTCTTCCCCATCCCGTAAACGTATAACGGACACTCCTTTGCTTCACACAGTCTGACAGACTTATACCTGTTGCCGGTGCATTCCAGGCGCTTCTTTCTGATGGCCTTAATCGGAGTCAATACCACGGCTTTAAACACCCCTTCTTTTGTCAAAACCCATAAAGATAGCCCCACAGTTTTTGAAAAAGGCACGCACCGAAAGGTAACTACACCTTCCCGACATTTTGAGAGCGTTACGCAGGCGTTATCAGAGCTACCCAAGCTCAACTCGCTCCATCCATACCAGCCAGTGCTCATCTGACAACCTCTGGATGGGATCCGGCTGCTTCGTTCGAGCACGGTCGCAACGTCCCATGACTACTTGGTGACAATCTGGTGACAGCTTTTAAGGGGGGTGTACCATCTGAAGTTGTTGAAATAACAGCATAAATACCCTTATCCAGTGCGGGTTCGAATCCCGCCATCTCCACCAGATTATCAACAACTTGTCCACAATTCGCCGCGTCTCCTTCCTTTCCCCGACGAATCTTTTCTCTTGTCCGTCGATCAGACCAAATCTCCTTCATCTCCAACCCAAATCCCTCTTTCCTCACCGGCACTTGTAAAGAAATTCCTTTTGACTTTCGTGACCCCTTGTGTGTAACATACCGACTATGCAAAAACTGATTATCCTCGTTCTCGTCCTCCTTCTTGTGTCCTGCAGCATGCCTTTCGGAAAAAAGAAAGCCGAAGCCCCTGCCACACCACAGAAGAGTGAAAAAGGCGAAAAGGTCCAAGAGACTGAAGCCAAACCAGGTGACGTAAAATTAGTCGATGGTGTTGAATATATCTACGCCAAGAACCGGAGATTTCAACTAACCCCTTATGAGCCTGAGTATCTTTGGATTCGCAAAGATCAGTACTCACCAGGCCTCTTCGAATCCATTACGGCAGGTAGCGGAAAGAAAGAACGCGAGGAACTCGAGCGGCGCATGGCCAAACTTGAGGAAGAACTCAAGAAGAAGGGGATGACGCCACAAATGGTCTATCCCGTTCAGATGGGCACGCTTCCCAGCATGATGCCCTACATGGGCTCCATGCCCCTCGTCGGTTTTACCTATCCCTCCCCTAAGATGAAGCGGCGCGTGCTCGTCCTGCCTCTTTCCGACCAGACCAACTATAAAGAAGAACACCTCGACGAGCTCACTACCAAACGACTTATCTCACGTCTTGAGAATTCAGGCACCGTAATTTGTGTCGATCCCCGCGCAATCAATATTAGCGGCGACCTTACCACGCCTGCGGCAATGAAAAATCTCAACGAATCCTATGGTGTTCAGGCCATTATCAGGGGCAGTCTTTCCGACGTTTACACCAGCACTTCCAAGGTCGAAGGCAAAGACGAAAAAGAGGTTTCTTTCGCCCTCTCCAAGATTTCCCTCGACGTTTACAATACCGAGACCACTAAGATTCTTCGCCAGTTTAATGCCCGCAATCCATTTTTCCTCACCCGTGAGCGCGGGGACATGAGCCCCGAAAAAGCAAAAGTGAAAGCTATCGATCTCGCCATAGAGCTGGTTGCCGACGATCTCCTCAAGACAATCCTCAGCCTCGACTGGCATGCACGGATAGCTTCGATCGAAGCCGACAACGTGTTTATTACCGCCGGACGACTTTCCGGGCTTCAAAAAGGAGATTTGCTCGAGGTCTACTCTCCTGGAGAACAGGTTATCGATAAGACGACAAATCTCCCTCTTGGAAGAGTCAAGGGGAACTACAAAGGGGAATTGGAGGTCGTTGAGGTCTTCGGGGTTGACGCGTCCTCTGCCAAAATTAAAAAATCAGGTTCTTTTGCCCCTACTGACCTTGTTTATCTAAAGAAATGAACATCCTCTTCCTCTCGGTCCCCAGGGTTTCGTCTTCTTTCCGGTGTTGACCGCTTCTTAGAAAACAGTAATCTGTCGTCATATTGATAATTGGAAGGCCCATTGAAAAAAATTCACTTTTACGGTAAAATAATATCACTCCTTTCCAACGGAACTCAAAAGTTTTCCACAAATGTTGAAAACATGTTGAAACTTATCTTATAGATGGCAATCGTTCTGAAATGAATGAACTCTGCACACAGATCAAGGACCGTCTCTCCCAGATGGTTACTGAGGACAACTTCAAAACGTGGATCGAACCAATCAAATTCCTCAATTATGGCGACGGCCTTCTCTCACTCGTCGTTCCCAACGCCTTCTTCCGGGATTGGATTGTAGAGAACTTCGAACCACTTTTTAAGACGCTCCTGAAAGAACTGACACATACCGATGCCAGAATTGAATATCTCCTCAGGAAGGAAGAGACCAAGATTGAAAAGAAGAATGTGGCCTTCAAGAAACAGGCGGCCTCCGACCTCTTTAAGCCCAAATATACCTTTGAGAATTTTGTCGTCGGAGCAAGCAACCAATTTGCAAATGCCGCCTGCCTTGCGGTTGCGAACAACCCGGGCAAGGTCTATAACCCGCTCTTTATCTACGGCGGCGTCGGCCTCGGAAAGACACACCTCCTCAACGCGATCGGCAATTTTCTCCTCGCCCATCACGCCGTTAACAGCAGCCGCATTTGTTATAACACGGCAGAGGAATTTACCAACGATCTCATTAATTCACTCCGTTTTGAGAAGATGGATGAATTTCGAAACCGATTCCGAAAGATGGATGTTTTGCTAATAGACGATATACAATTCATTGCTGGTAAGGAGCGCACCCAGGCCGAATTCTTTCACACATTCAATGCGCTCTATGATAACGCCAAGCAGATAGTCGTCACGAGTGATAAATTTCCCAAAGATATCAGCAACTTTGAAGAGAGACTCCGTTCCCGCTTTGAGTGGGGATTGATCGCCGATATCCAACCGCCCGACCTTGAGACTAAAGTTGCGATTTTAAACAAGAAAGCCGAATTCGAGAATGTGGTGCTCCCCCAGGATGTTGCCTTTTACCTCGCTTCCAACATCGAACATAATATCCGCGTCCTTGAAGGTTCTCTTATTCGCCTCAGCGCCTTTGCATCACTTCACAACGTCCCGATCACCATGGACCTCGCGAAAGATGTCATGGGCCACATCATAAAAGACAAAAAGAAAGATATCACCATCGACATGATCATAAAAGAGGTTGCGACACACTTTTCAATAAAGGCTTCCGACATAAAATCGACGAAGCGCATAAAATCCATTATGCTGCCGAGACAAATCGCAATCTATCTGTCCCGAAGACTCACTAACGCCTCTCTCGTGAGCATCGGTGAGAAGTTCGGGGGCAAGGATCACGCCACAGTCATTCATTCCATAAAAAAGATAGAGGATGAAGCGAAGACCAAGAAAGACTTGAGAGAGACTGTGGAAAAGATAGAGACCAAAATAAAATCGACATGAGCTTACAGGATTTCAACAATCCAATAGAGATAGTGAAAAGGCTATCTCTTTGTATTGACTCTGAAAAGGATGTTTTCCACAAATCAACAGTCCTTACGAATACTATTATTAAGGAGATACTATGAATATAGTAATAGAAAAGGGACTCCTTCTCGCCCCGCTCACAAAGCTGGTAAACATCACAGAACGCCGCTCCATCATGCCCATTCTCTCGAATATCCTTGTCAACTTTTCTCAGGGCAAGCTCGATGTCTATTCAACCGATTTGGAATTGAGTGCCATAAGTCATGTTGAGTACCCGGGAGACGTGCAGAAGAAGATTGTCGTACACGGCAGGAAATTTCTCGAAATTCTCAAAGAGATGGATTCGGATGCCATAGACCTGGAAATACAGGACAGTACTATGACCATGAAACAGAAGCAGACCGAATTCGTGCTGAGTCTCCAGGATCCCGAGGAATTCCCGGAGGTAAAGGAGATAACGGGCTTCGAAGAGTTTGTTCTTCCCGGTTCCACCTTTCTTGAAATGCTTGACAAGGTAGACTTTGCCATCTCCTCTGACGAGACGAGATATGTATTGACCGGCATGTATATAGTCGGGTCTGAGGGAGGTATTTCGGTAGTAGGGACCGACGGCTTCAGGATGGCCCTGTATCAGAGAAATGTTGAAGGACTGAAGGGGTTTAAGGGTATCATCGTCCCCAAGCGCTCAATTCTCGAGATAGGCAGAATGGTGAATGAGGAGGATCAGATTAGATTTGTCGTAGGTGAAAAGCACGTTCAGTTCAGCACCTCGTCAGTTACCGTGGTATCGAGACTTCTGGAAGGCAGTTTCCCTGATTATGAAAACGTGATACCCAAGGGTAATCCTAACGTCGCCAGGCTTGACAAGACGAGATTTATCAAGGGTTTACGAAAGGTATCCACCATTATCAGCAAATCAGAGCCTATCAAGGTTACGTTCGGCCAGGGAATGATGGAAATTGAGACCGAGTCGGAGATAGGCCGCGCAAAAGAATCACTCGAGGTGGAATACAGCGGCGAGAATCTTACCATGAATTTTAACATCAAATTTCTTATGGAAGTGGCCAGCCATATTGATGGTGAGAATATCGTGGTAAAGGCTCCCTCGACGTATGGGGCTGTCCTTTTTGAGGGAGAGAAAGATGACCAGTACAAAAATATTGTTATGCCAATAAGGGTTTAAGATGAAAGAATACGGTGCAGATAGCATAAAAATACTTGACGGACTGAATGCAGTAAGAAAAGTCCCATCCATGTACATCGGCAATACGGGCGTTGAGGGTTTACACCATCTCGTATATGAACTCGTGGACAATGCCGTCGACGAGGCGCTGGAGGGGTACTGTGACAGAATTTCCATAACCATCCATCGCGACAACAGTGTCGCTGTTGAGGATAACGGGAGAGGAATTCCTGTTGATATGCATAGTGAGAATATGTCCGCCCTCGAGATCGTCCTCACAAAACTCCATGCGGGCGGAAAATTTGATAAAGACAGCTATAAGTTCTCTGCTGGTCTCCATGGCGTGGGACTCTCCGTTGTGAACGCCCTTTCGGAATATCTTGAGGTCGAGGTCCGTAGAGGGGGCAAGGTCTATGCGCAACGCTATGAGCGCGGAGAAAAGGTAACGGAGCTCAAGATTATCGGTGATACGACAAAATCAGGAACGAAGGTCCGCTTTAAGCCCGACGCGGAGCTCTTTGAATCGATCGAATACAGTTATGATGTGCTTGCCCAGAGGATGAGGGAAATATCCTTCCTCAACAACGGTATTTATATTGTTCTTACGGACGAGCGAAAGGCTAAGAGACAGGAATTTAAGTATACCGGGGGCATCACCGCCTTTGTTACCTACCTTGGTCATAATAAAAATGCACTTTTTCCCGAGCCGATTTACATGACCGGCGCAAAACCCGGCCTCGACTTCTTTGAAGCAGCCATCCAGTATAACGACGGTTATAATGAGAATATCTACAGTTTCGTCAATAATGTCAGCACTCACGAAGGCGGTTTTCACGTCGCCGGCTTCCGAAGCGCCCTCACCCGGTGCATCAATAACTTCGCTGAGCACAAGAAATTGATAAAAGAAAATCTCTCGGGTGATGACGTAAAAGAAGGCCTTGTGGCAGTCGTTAACGTCAAAATACAAAGCCCCCAGTTTGAGGGACAGACAAAATCCAAACTCGGCAACAGCGAGATAAAAGGCCTCGTTGAAAGTATCATGAACCAGAAGCTTGCCGAATACTTCGAAATGAACGAAGCCGTCGCAAAGGTGATCGTCAACAAGGCCCTTGATGCGAAAAGGGCGCGCGAGGCCGCCAAAAAAGCAAAGGAACTCATAAAAAGCAAGAGTGTTCTTGAGGCAGGCGTGCTTCCCGGAAAACTCGCTGATTGTCAGGAATCCGATCCTGAATTTAAAGAGCTTTTTATTGTTGAGGGCGATTCCGCCGGTGGCTCGGCCAAACAGGGCCGCGACAGAAAAACCCAGGCAATCCTGCCTCTTAGGGGTAAAATCCTCAACGTGGAAAAGGCAAGAGAGGAAAAGATTCTTTCCAACCAGGAGATCAAGGCCATCTACCTTGCTCTCGGCATCAATTCAAACGGCATTGACAACCTTCGTTACAAGAAGATCATGATCATGACCGATGCCGACGTGGACGGCTCACATATCCGCACCCTTCTCCTTACGCTTTTCTACCGTAAAATGCCGCAGCTCATCGAAAACGGCTATCTCTACATTGCTCAGCCTCCCCTTTACAAAGTCACGACAGGCGGGAAGGAACTCTACATGAAGGACGATGAGGAATTTGAGCGGTTTGTGATGCAGAGGAGCCTCGAAAAACTCAAATGTTACATCAGGGACAAGGAAATTCCTGTCGACCGCCTGAAGGGCGACATCGAGGATATTCGAAGCATAGAGAAATATTTGAATGACATGGAGCGTATAAACGTAAAAAAAATATTGATTTTATCTCTCTTTAATGCAGATATTTATAAAAGAGAGGATTTTGAAAGCCCGGATAAGCTCTCAGCCCTGAAACAACGTCTCACAAGCGAAGGATACACCGCTGACGTTTCCCTGGACCGTGAGCATAATCTCTACACACTGAATATCCAGGATAATCTTAAGGGACACGAGATTACCGTCGACTATGAATTCTGCAGCCAGGACGACTATCAGGGACACTACCGCGTTTATCAACGTATTGCACCGTATTACGAGGAGGAAGTACGGGTCCTTAACAAGGACGGCTCAGTACGGCCGACCACCGCAGAAGAACTCCTCAAATTTGTGAATGAGAAAGGCAAAGAAGGCATTACCGTACAACGCTACAAAGGCCTCGGCGAGATGAACCCCGAACAGTTATGGACCACCACTATGGATCCTGTGAAGAGAAGACTCGTGCGCGTCGCAATAGAGGACGCCATCGAGGCGGATCAGATGTTCACCATACTCATGGGGAGCAATATAGAATCGAGAAGAAGCTTTATAGAGGAAAACGCGGTTGATGTCAGAAATCTTGATATATGATCATTGTCGGATTGACCGGTATAATGGGAAGCGGCAAGAGCACTGTTACCTCGCTGCTCAAACACCGCGGGCTGAAAGTAATCGACCTCGACGCTCTCGCAAAAGATAGTCTCAATTGGAAAGAAACCCAGAATGACATAAAACAGGCCTTCGGCGAAGAGTATGTCATCGATAACAGAGTAGATGTGGAAGCGTTGCGGCGCACGGTATTTAATAAAGACGACAATTTGCGGAGGCTCGAAGCGATTATTCATCCACGCGTGAGGGAAGAGGTCCAGAAACGACTCGCTGCGTTCGAGAAAAGTGGTGTGGGGACAGTAATTATCGATCACCCCCTCCTCTTTGAAACAGGGTTTCACAGGAAGATGGATAAAATCGTTGTGGTGACGGCAAAAATGGACATTATAAAGGAACGGCTGAAAAAAAGGGGGATGGACGCCGATGACATAGAGAGAAGACTCTCCTTTCAGGTGCCTTTGGAGCAAAAGGAAAAAATGGCGGACTATGTCATCGACAATAACGGAACAGAGGATCAACTCAAGGTTCAGGTAGATTCTCTTCACGAAAAGATAACGAAGTGGGAGGTAAATACAACATGCATTTAAATGAGCTCAAGAGGAAGAAGATCGGGGATCTTACTCATATTGCCAAAGATTTGAGCGTAGAGAATGCAACAGGCTTGCGCAAGCAGGAACTTATTTTTTCTATTCTGCAATCACTTGTCGAAAAGAACGAACTCATCCACGGAGAGGGTATATTGGAGATTCTTCCGGAAGGCTTCGGGTTCCTGCGATCGACCGATTCCAATTATCTGCCGGGCCCGGACGACATCTACGTCTCCCCGTCGCAGATAAAGAGGTTCGGCCTGAGGACGGGCGACACCATAGCCGGCCAGATAAGGCCACCGAAGGATAATGAGAAGTATTTTGCCCTTCTCAAGATTGAGAAGATCAACTTCGACGATCCCGAGATTGCAAAGGATAAGATCATTTTCGACAACCTGACCCCGATCTATCCTTGCGAACGCATAAAGCTGGAGACGATGGGAACAAGGCTTTCCACCAGGGTGATGGATCTTTTCACACCCATCGGCAAAGGACAGAGAGGTCTCATTGTGGCCCCGCCGAGAACCGGCAAAACCATGCTGCTCCAGAACTTGGCAAACAGCATCACGTCGAATCACAAGGAAATCTACCTTATCGTTCTCCTGATCGACGAGAGGCCCGAAGAAGTTACCGACATGGAAAGATCGGTGGATGGCGAAGTGATCAGTTCCACCTTCGACGAGCCTGCCACCAGGCACGTACAGGTAGCGGAAATCGTCATAGAGAAGGCGAAAAGGCTCGTCGAGCACAAGAAAGACGTGGTGATACTGCTCGACAGTATCACGAGGCTCGCGCGCGCCTACAACACGGTCGTGCCGTCGAGCGGAAAGATACTCTCCGGCGGCATTGACGCATCGGCCATGCAGAAGCCGAAACGCTTCTTCGGCGCTGCCAGGAAGATAGAGGAAGGCGGAAGCCTTACCATCATCGCCACAGCCCTCATCGATACAGGCAGCAGGATGGATGAAGTCATATTTGAAGAGTTCAAGGGAACAGGCAATTCCGAGATCTACCTTGACAGGAAGCTGACGGAAAAGAGGATATTCCCTTCCATCGACATCAACAAGTCGGGGACGAGGAAAGAGGAACTCCTTATCAACAACGGCGATCTGTCGCGCATCTGGCTGCTGCGTAAGGTACTCCAGCCGATGAACACGGTCGAGTCCATGGAATTTCTCCTGGAAAAGCTTTCCGATACCGATTCAAACAAAGACTTTCTCAATTCAATGAGCAGGGGAGGCTGAAAAGGCCTTTATAAGCCATCAGACCTCATATCGAAAGAATCTCACAAGGAGGATTATATGAAAGACAAGATACACCCGGACATGAAGAAGGCCCAGGTACGTTGCGCCTGTGGCAACACCTTCGAAACCCTTTCGACGAAAGAGAAAATCTCGGTGGAAATATGTGCCAAATGCCACCCCATCTTTACGGGGCGGGAGAAGCTGCGCGATTCAGCCGGCAGGGTGGAAAAATTCGAAAGAAAATATGGTAAGAAGGTGACCAAGGATAAGGAATGATCCTGGAAAAGCTTGAAGAGATGGAGATGCGGCTCGACCGCATCGAGGCTGATATGGCCCTTCCCGGGACAATGGCCGACATGGAAGAGTACAAGAAACTCGCGAAAGAGCATGCAGAGCTGCGCGACATGGTGACTCCTTTCAGAGAATGGAAAAGGGTGCGGGAAGACCTCGAAAAGACGAGGGAGATGATCCGCCAGGAAACGGACGAGGAATTAAAGGAGCTCGCCCGGGAAGAAGCGGGCATCCTCGAGAAAGAGGATCAAAGGCTGGAGGCCCTCCTCAAGAATAAGCTGCTCGCAAAAGATGAGGAACAGGTCAAGAACACCTTCCTCGAAATACGGGCAGGAACAGGGGGCGAAGAAGCGGCCCTGTTCGCGCGTGACCTTTTTTCGATGTATATGAAGTACGCGGAGAAGATGCGCTGGAAGACGGAACTCCTCTCCATGAACATGTCTGACCTCGGCGGATTGAAGGAAGTCGTGATGGCCATAGAAGCGCCCGATGCATTCCAGAAACTGAAATATGAAAGCGGCGTGCACCGGGTACAAAGGGTGCCGGAGACCGAATCGCAGGGGCGCATTCATACGTCGACCGTGACCGTCGCAGTGTTACCAGAGCCGGAAGAACTTGAGTTGAATATAAATCCGGACGAGCTTCGCATTGACGTCTACCGCTCCAGCGGACCGGGAGGCCAGCATGTCAACACCACGGATTCTGCCGTGCGGATCACCCATATCCCGTCCGGCCTGGTGGTCACCTGCCAGGACGAAAAATCTCAGCACAAGAACAAGGCGAAGGCACTCAGGGTGTTGAGGGCACGGCTGAAGGAGAGGATGGAGCAGGAGAAGGAGCAGGAAGTCTCTGAGGAGAGAAGGAAGCAGGTGGGGACGGGCGACAGAAGCGAAAGGATCCGCACCTATAATTTTCCTCAAGGCAGGGTCACGGACCACCGCATAGGCCTCACCCTCTACAAGCTTGAAGATCTCCTCGCGGGCAATATAGATCCCATCCTTGACCCGCTCGTCGCGCACTTCCAGGCAGAATCGCTGAAGGCAAGGTAGAGTGTCTTGTACATCTCGGAAATCCTTCTCCACGAAAAATCCCTCCCCAAGATAGACCTCGTCGGCATTATCTCCCATGCACTTTCGATCACCAAGGAACGGGTCTTTGCGGAGCCTGAAAGAATACTCCGGCCGCCCGAGCTAAGCCGGATACGGGAGATGATCGAGGCGAGGCGGAGGGGGAAACCATTTGCGTACCTCACGCACTGCAAGGAGTTCTTTTCAGAGCCATTCTATGTGGATGAGCGCGTTCTGATACCGAGGCCGGAAACGGAGTTGCTGGTAGAGGAAGCGCTCCGGGCCATAAGAGAGTCGCACCGGCCGCTCCGGGTGCTCGACATGGGGTGCGGCTCAGGCATCATAGGGATTATGCTGGCCAAAGGCGGGGCCGAAAAAGTGTTCTCCGCCGATATCTCGCCTGCCGCTCTGGCAGTGGCGAAGTGGAATGCGCGCGCCCTCGCAGTGGAGGACAAGATAACCTTCATTGCCTCCGACCTTTTCTCTGCAGTAAAGAGCGGTACGACCTTTGACCTGATATGTGCCAACTTACCCTATGTCTCCGTTCGGGAATGGGAGAATCTCGAGGACGATGTCAGGCTCTTTGAGCCGAAGCAGGCACTCGTGGGAGGGAAGGAAGGCATAGAGCTCTACGTGCGGTACCTTAAAGAGCTCACCGCCTACCTCGGTCGCGCCGGCACTGTCCTGTGCGAGATCGGCGGCGACAGCCAGGCGGACGTCATCGGAAGTGTTTTATCAAGCACCGGACTAAAGGTGGCGGTAAAGAAGGACCTTGCAGGCCGGAAAAGGGTGGTCAAGGGCTCATGGACAAATTTGTCATAGAGGGTGGCGAACGACTTCGCGGCACCGTAAGGATAAGCGGCGCGAAAAATGCCGTGCTGCCCCTCCTCGCTGCAACAATTCTTCAACGGGGACAATACCGGATCTCTAATGTGCCCCGCCTTCGGGACGTCGGCTCCATGATAAAGCTGCTCACCTTCATAGGGGCAAAAACCGAATGGACGGACGACCACGTCATCAGCGTGGATACGACCCATGCCGAGAACTACACGGCGCCATACGAGATCGTAAAGGAGATGCGTGCCTCGGTGCTCGTGCTCGGTGCACTCGTGGGCAGGCTCCGGCGGGCGGTCGTCTCTTATCCGGGCGGCTGCGCCATCGGTGAGCGTCCGATAAACCTTCACCTCAAGGGGCTCTCCCAACTGGGCTGCGAGGTGAAGATCCACGAAGGATATGTGGATGTCGATGCAAGAAAGCTTCGCGGGGCAAAGATAACGTTCGACATGCCGACGGTGGGAGGCACGGAAAACCTTCTCATGGCCTCAGTCGTCGCAGAAGGAGAGACGATCCTGCAAAATGCGGCTCGTGAACCCGAAGTAATCGATCTCGCGGTCATGCTGACGAAGATGGGTGCCAGGATTGACGGGATCGGCACCGAGGTCATGAGAATAAGGGGCGTCAAAGAGCTTGCGCCGTGTGACTACGAGGTTATTCCGGACAGGATCGAGGCAGGGACATTCCTTGTGGGCTGCGGATTGACCAGGGGCAGTATCGTCCTGGAAGGCGCCCGGGCAGACCACCTCAAGGCCCTCATCGAGAAGCTCAAGGAAGCGGGTATGGAGATCGTCGAGCAGGACTCAAAGATAAAGGCATCCATGACAAAGAAGAGGCCCACGGCCTTCGACGTGAAAACCCTCCCCTACCCCGGATTCCCCACGGACATGCAGGCTCAGGCAATGGCCTTCATGGGCATCGCGAAGGGAGTGAGCGTCATAACGGAGACGATCTTCGAGAACAGGATGATGCACGCCGCAGAACTGAGAAGGATGGGGGCGGACGTGCGCGTCATAGGAAACACGGCAATCGTCAAAGGCGTCAAGTCTCTCCAGGGCGCAAAGGTAATGGCCACCGATCTCAGGGCGAGCGCATCCCTCATCCTGGCAGGCCTCTGCGCTTACGGTACCACGGAGGTTTCCCGCGTCTACCACATCGACAGGGGATATGAAGGGATAGAAAAGAAACTGGGCGGGCTCGGAGCACGGATCGAGAGGAGGAAAGATGAAAATCTGGCACCTTGACAAAGAGTTCGACACCTTCATCACTGCCGTCAAAACTGCCAAGGAAAAAAGGAAAAAAGGCGTACGGGGCGTCGTGGAGAAGATCAGGGCTGAAGTGCTTGAGAAAGGGCAAGACGCCCTCATTGGCTATGCCCGCCAATTTGACGGGTGGACACAGGACTACCCCCTCAAGGTCGGCATAGAGGAACTTAGAAATGCCGCCGCCTCCGTCTCAAAGAACGACGAGCGCGTGCTCAAGGGAATGATAGAGAATGTGAAACGTTATCATCGCTCGCAGAAGATGACGCCGCGCACGTACAGGAGGCGAGGACTTACGGTCACAGAGCAGGCCGTACCGGTGGAACGGGCCCTGGTATACGTTCCCGGTGGTACGGCGCCCTACCCTTCAAGCCTCGTCATGGGCGTTGTTCCGGCGAAGATCGCCGGGGTGAGAGAGATCTACGCCACTACTCCCTCCCATAACGGAAAAATAAATGCCTACATCGCTGCCGCAGCCCTATTGCTCGACCTGGAGGGCCTTTACAGGATCGGCGGTGCCCAGGCCATATACGCGTTTTCCCACGGAGTGGGGGATATCCCGAAGGTCGATATGATCGTCGGTCCGGGCAACGCGTACGTGGAAGAGGCAAAGAGGGACGTGTACGGTCAGGTAGGCATTGACATGCTCGCAGGACCGAGCGAGCTCGTGGTCCTGGCTGCCGGGAGCTTTCCGCCCCATGTGCTCGCGTGGGACCTCTTTTCCCAGGCGGAGCATGATGAAATGGCAGTGGTCGGTCTTTTTTCTCCTTCGAAAGAGGATGTCTACAGTCTGCTCCGGCACATGGAACGGTTTGTCTCACAGAACAAGAGACGGGAAATCGTCGAACGGGCCCTCGCCTCGAACGGCTTCGTCGTGCACTATACGAATCTGGACGATGCCATCAGGGCGATCGACCTTATCGCCCCCGAACACCTGGAAGTCATCGGCGATGATGCGGCCGCCGAGAAAATCTCCTATTCGGGCGTTACCTATGTCGGTCCTCATACGTGTGTGGCCATGGGCGACTACTACATCGGCACGAACCACGTCCTGCCCACAGGCGGGGCCGGCCGGTTCTCCTCGGGGCTGTCGGTGGAACGATTTACAAAAAGGAAAGTTTTGGTTAAGATAGATAAGTCATTTTTGCGAAAATACGGGGATAATGCCGCACGCCTCGCTGATATAGAAGGCCTTTACGCCCACGGCGAAGCAATAAAGGTAAGAAAGGAGCTGCCTGAGTGAAGCTGAAGATAGGGATACCAAAGGGAAGCCTGCAGGAAAGCACGCTGAGGCTCTTCAAGAATGCGGGTTACACGATAAAGCTCGCTGACCGGTCGTATGTGCCGGTTATCGATGATCCCGAGCTGGACGGCCTTGTCATAAGGGCGCAGGAGATGGGGCGTTACGTGGAAAACGGCATTCTCGATATGGGTATAACCGGCCTCGACTGGGTGCTCGAACAGAACTCCAAGGTCGTGGAAGTGGCCCGCCTTCGCTACGGCAAAGTGGGGTTCAGGGGCGTAAAATGGGTGGTCGCCGTCCCGGTCGATTCGCCCGTAAAGGACATCCCGGGGCTTCAAGGCAAGAAGATAGCCACCGAGCTTGTCGGTTTCACGACCCGCTTCCTCAAATCCCGAAAAATAGATGCCACCGTCGAGTATTCCTGGGGTGCAACGGAGGCCAAGCCGCCGCTCCTCGCCGACGCCATCGTCGAGGTGACGGAAACGGGCGCATCCCTTGTGGCGAACAATCTTCGCATCGTCGACACGATCCTTGAATCGGAAACCGTGGTGATAGCGAACAAGGCGGCCATCAAGGACAAGTGGAAGAAGACGAAGATCGAGAATATCGTCATGCTCCTCAAGGCGGCCCTGCTTGCAGACGAGAAGGTCGGGCTCAAGATGAACGTGCCCAAGAACAAGCTGCAAGCCGTGATCGGCGTCCTTCCCTCCCTGCATACGCCCACTGTCTCGAGTCTCGCAGACGGCGAATGGGTGGCCATTGAGGTGATCATCGACGAGCAGGTGGTAAGAGACATCATACCGTCTCTCAGAAGGGCAGGCGCCGAGGGCATTGTGGAATATCCGTTGAACAAGGTAATACTTTAGGGGGACCCATGAACCGGGCGTCGGAAACGGCGAGGAAGACCAGGGAAACACAGGTGCGGGTGGAGTGGAAGCTGGACGGTGAAGGCAGCTACCACATCTCCACGGGCATCCCCTTCTTCAACCACATGCTGGAGCTCTTTGCGCGCCACGGCTTCTTCGACCTTACGATCGAGGCAAAGGGCGATATCGATATCGACTATCACCACACCATCGAAGACACCGGCATTACGCTTGGAAAGGCGCTGAGGGAGGCGCTGCCTGCCTTCGAAGGCATCAGGCGCTACGGCCATTCGGTCTTGCCCATGGATGAATCCCTTTGCATGGTCGCGATCGATATGAGCGGGAGGCCATGTCTCGTCTGGAACGGAGACACGGGCGGGAAGCTCGGGTCTTTCGACGGAGAAGTAGTAAAGGAATTCTTTCAGGGCTTCGTGAACGAAGCGCGCGTCACCCTCCACGTGAACCTGCTTTACGGAGAGAACCTGCACCACAGGATCGAGGCGATCTTCAAGGGCTTTGGCAGGGCCCTCCGTGAGGCTGTGGCAACGGACGAGAAGGTAAAGGGAGCCCTTTCGACAAAAGGTATCTTATGATCGCGATTGTAGATTACGGCATGGGGAATCTGAGGAGCGTGACGAACGCGTTCCGGAGTCTTGGCGCCCGGATCACCATTACGAGAGACGAGCGGATTATCAGGGACGCAAAGGCCATTGTGCTTCCCGGCGTAGGGGCTTTCGGTAAGTGCGTGGAAAATCTGAAGAAATTCGGGTTGTTCGATCTCCTCAAAGAGCAGATCGCGAGAGGAAAACCGTATCTGGGCATATGCCTCGGCATGCAGATCCTCCTCGAATCATCCGAAGAGGCACCGGGCGTGGAAGGGATGGGCGTGATCAAGGGCCGGGTAGTCCGCTTTAAGGGAGACATGAAGATACCCCATATGGGCTGGAACAGCGTGGACATCGCGAAACCGGGCAGGATTTTCGAGGGCATTCCCAAGGGCTCCTATTTTTACTTTGTCCACTCCTACTATCCCGACCCGGATGCATCTGAAGGCGTGTCAGCCACGATTACCGACTACGGCATAAAATTTACCTCGTCAGTTCAAAAGGATAATATTTTCGCCTCCCAGTTCCACCCGGAAAAAAGCCAGCACATCGGGCTTACCCTACTAAGGAATTTTGTGAAATCATGCGAGTAGCAGTGCTCTTCGTCGCATCACTTGCTTTGCTGGTTGCCGGCTTCTCGGGCGCCGCGTTGGCGCTCGGGTTGTATGTCGAGCGGCTGGGCAACATGAACGTCTCGACATGCCCTTACTGTCAGCGGGCAATAATGCCCGGCGGGATACACGAGAACGCAGAGACCATCCTGGCGACCGAGTTCGGGGGAATGCTCGAAGAAAAGGGCATCAGGTTCACACGGGAGCCCGGTCAGTCCCGGTTTCTGAATGTTCTCGTGTACCGTTTCCAGGAGCGGCGGGGAGGCAATTTCTCGGTTGAGAGACCTGCAAGCGTAGGGTTCCACGCGCATCTGTTCGAGGATACGAGGCTCGTACGGACGTTCGTTTTTGACGAGACGCAGCAGGCCCTATCGGAGAACGTATTAGGCTTTTTCAAGTTCTGGAAGAGGGGCGCCAAATGGATCACGGCCGGGGACCTTGCGCGGGAAGGCGTGGAAAAGGCGGTTGACGTGTTCGCCGAAGAACTGAAGGCGCTGGGCGAACCGAAAGCAGGGATCGAACCGAAAGCAGGGATCGAACCGAAAGCAGGGATCGAACCGAAAGCAGGGATCGAACCGAAAGAGCCCGAGTCGGCGGAGGCGACGCCTTGAAGATATTCTTTGCCATGGATCTCATCGCCGGCCAGGCTGTCAGGCTCGTCAAAGGTGATTTCATGCAGAAGACGGTTTACAGCGACAATCCCCCGGAAATGATCGAGCAGATGAGGCGTGAAGGGGCGAAAGATTTCCACGTCATCGATCTGGACGGCGCTCGCACGGGCAGCGGTGTCCATACAGAACTGGTGAAGGCGATCAGAAGCCGCATAGACGGTTATCTGGAGGTAGGCGGGGGGATTCGCTCGGAAGAGGATATTGCGCGCTATTCCGAGGCCGGGGTGAACGGCATCATTGTCGGAACAAGGGCGCTCACGGATCAGACCTTCTTCGAAAGGCTCGCCGCCTTTAAGAATATCGTCCTGGGTCTGGATATGTATGAAGGCAAGCTTATGGTAAAGGGCTGGAAAGAGGCAGTGCCCCTTGAGACGGTTAAGGTCCTTGAAGATGCCCGAAGAGTGGGCATAATGGCGCTTCTCTGCACGAATATCGCCCACGACGGAATGCTCACGGGCCCGGATTTCGAGGGCATCGGCAAGATGCAGTCGATGACACCCCTTCCCCTTATTGCGAGCGGCGGCGTGAGCAGCGTCGATGACCTGAAAAGGCTCCGGGATATGGATGTGTGGGCCGCCATAGTGGGCAAGGCCTTCTACGAAGGCAGGATACGGATTGAAGAGGCAATGAATTATGCTGACTAAGCGGATTATCCCCTGCCTCGACGTGAAGGAAGGCAGGGTCGTGAAAGGACAGAACTTCGTCAATCTCAGGGATGCAGGGGGGCCGGTGGAGAACGCCAAGGCGTATGAAGAGCAAATGGCGGACGAACTCTGTTTTCTCGATATCACCGCATCCCACGAATCAAGGAAAACGATTCTCCACGTTGTCGAGGACGTGGCGAACGAGGTTTTCATGCCCCTCACGGTCGGTGGGGGCATAAGGGGCCTGGAAGACATCAGGAACATTCTTCTCGCGGGTGCCGACAAGGTCACGATCAATACCGCCGCAATAGAGAGGCCCGAGATCATTGCCGAGGCGAGTGAGATGTTCGGGAGCCAGTGTATCTGTGTCGCCATCGATGCAAAGGCTAAGGGAGACGGCTTCGAGGTCTACACGTACGGAGGAAGGAAGCCGACCGGCGTCGATGCAATAGGATGGGCACGAAAGGTGGAGACCCTGGGCGCAGGAGAAATCCTCCTCACGAGCATGGACAGGGACGGGACAAAGATCGGTTATGATATCCCCCTCACCCGCACGATCTCGGAAGCAGTCAGCATACCCGTCATTGCCTCCGGCGGCGTGGGAACCCTGGAGCACCTGTACGAAGGTCTGGTCGAAGGCAAAGCGGACGCGGTTCTTGCCGCCTCGATCTTCCATTATCGGGAATACTCGGTCGTGGAATGCAAGCGGTATCTCCGGGATCGCGGCGTCAGCGTCCGTCTGTAACATCCGCTTTTACCGTGGCAAAAAAGACCGATCTAAGGTAGCATAAAAGGATCAAATATCAATGATTCCCTGCCGGCGTGCTGGAGGGGCTCATTTTAGGAGTCCGGTTGTGGATACTATTATCGACATCGTAAAATGGGATGCAAACGGGCTTGTGCCAGCAATAGTTCAAGATGAGAAGACGCGAGACGTAGTGATGATGGCCTACATGAACGCAGAGTCCCTCAAGCTGACGGTTGAGACGAAGAAGGCTACCTATTGGTCGCGGTCACGAAAGGAACTGTGGGTCAAAGGTGCGACATCAGGCCACTTCCAGGAAGTGAAGTCCGTCAGCATCGATTGCGACGGCGACGCCATCCTGCTTGTGGTGGAACAGAAGACAGGGGCCTGCCATACCGGGCACTGGAGCTGCTTTTACCGAGAATGGCAGGAAAGCGGCTGGACCGAGGTAGGCAAAAAGGTCTTTGACGAAAAAGCGGTTTACGGTGACAAAAGCAAGGGATAGGGTGTGGAGGGTCATATCAACCTGCGGTTATTCCGGATATCTGCCAAAGGCGCCGGGCACTTATGCATCCATCCTTGCCTGTGTTCTTCTCTACTTTTTGCCCCTTCTCGGCCATATTGTCCCGATCCTCATTATTACTGTTGCAGGCATTGTTGCAGTTGAAAAAATAAGGGGTAACGAAAAAGACCCGGGCTATGTCGTGATCGATGAATTCGTGGGCATGCTCATCACGATGGTCGGGCACAGTCCCGGCGTATGGAGTCTGAGCAAAGGCTTTATTCTCTTTCGCGCCTTTGATATACTAAAACCCTACCCTGTACGAAGATTGGAGCGCCTGCCCGGCGCCTTTGGCATTATCGCGGATGATGTTGCGGCGGCCATTTTTGCAAACATTGCGCTCCTCATATGGGAGAGGCTGTCGGGATGAATCCTGAAGAAAAGCTGAACAGGCTGCTCGCTGAGAGACAACTGACCATAGCCCTTGCCGAATCCTGCACCGGAGGCCTGATTTCGAGCAGGATCACGGATGTTGCAGGATCGTCCAACCACTTCGAGAGCGGCCTCGTGACGTACAGCAACGAGGCAAAAGAAGGCTTTCTTCGCGTTCCCCATGACCTTATTAAAACCAAAGGGGCGGTGAGCGCGGAGGTTGCGGAAAAGATGGCCCAGGGGGTCCGCGAGGTAACGGGTGCGGATATAGGCCTTTCGGTAACCGGTATTGCGGGCCCGGGAGGGGGTTCCTGCGAGAAGCCCGTGGGAACGGTTTACATGGGCCTGGCCGTGAGCGGGAAAAGTTTCGTCCGCAAGCACAAGTTCTCGGGCGACCGGCTGACGATAAAGAAGCTGACCGCGGACGAGGCGCTTAAGTTCGCCATCGACTACCTGGAGGGACGGGTGGAATGAGAGCCTTCCTGGCACTGGAGATCCCTGAGGATATAATCGGCTATCTGAAAAAAGTGACCGAGAGACTGGCAAAGCGGACCGGGGGCGTGCGCTGGGTGAGAAACGAGGGCATCCATATTACGGTGAAATTCCTGGGCGAGACCGAAGATGCCCTTGCGGAGAGCATGAAAGATATCCTCGCCCCTATGGGAGAGCTGTTCGGGCCTATTGCTGCGCGCCTGGGCGGGCTTGACGCCTTTCCCTCAAGGAGGAGCGCCAGGGTTATCGTGGTGAAGCTCAAAGAGGGGGCTGAGCCCATACAGGCGGTGTTTTCGGAAATTGAGGAGCGCCTTGCAGGCATAGATATAGAAAAGGAAAAGAGGGGTCTGGTTCCGCACATTACGCTGGGAAGAAGGCGGGTGCCGAAGCCGTTCCCCAACGGAGACCCGATGCCGATCGACGAGAAGGATTTCGTCATCCAAAATCTGGTTCTCTACAAGAGCACCCTGACACCGGGCGGCGCTATTTACGCCCCTATCTGGAAGATCAAACTCGGAGGCGAAAACGGATGAGGGAAGAAAGCAGCAGGACGAAGTCGGAGGAAGGGAACAAGGTCAAGGCTGTAGAGATGGCGATGACCCAGATCGAGCGCCAGTTCGGAAAGGGTTCCATCATGAAGCTCGGAGAGAAGGCGATAGAAGAGATCCCCGTTGTCTCGACGGGATCACTCGCGCTTAACATTGCCCTCGGCATAGGCGGCCTCCCCCGCGGGCGGGTGATAGAGATTTTTGGGCCGGAAGCCTCGGGCAAGACCACCCTCGCGCTCCAGGTTGTCGCGGAGACGCAAAAACTGGGCGGAGTGGCGGCGTTTATCGATGCGGAGCACGCCCTCGATGTTCATTACGCGAACCGATTAGGGGTGAAAACCGAAGACCTCCTCATATCCCAGCCGGATACGGGGGAACAGGCCCTCGAGATCACCGAGATCCTCGTGCGGAGCGGCGGGGTGGATATCGTGGTCGTTGACTCTGTGGCAGCCCTCGTCCCCCGTGCAGAGATCGAAGGGGAGATGGGCGACCAGCACATGGGCCTGCAGGCCCGCCTCATGTCCCAGGCCCTCAGAAAGCTGACCGCCACGATCAGCAAGTCGATGACGATCGTGGTATTTATCAACCAGATCCGGCAGAAGATAGGGATCATGTTCGGTAACCCCGAGACCACCACGGGCGGCAACGCCCTGAAATTCTATTCGTCCGTGAGGCTCGACATCAGGCGCATATCGGCCATCAAGGACGGCCAGGACGTGGTCGGATCGAGAACAAGGGTTAAGGTGGTAAAGAACAAGCTCGCCCCCCCCTTCAGGGAAGCGGAATTCGATATCGTTTTCGGAGAGGGCATTTCGAGGGAAGGCGATATTATCGACCTAGGGGTGGAAGCGAATATCATAGAAAAATCAGGGACGTGGTTCTCCTACGGCGACACGCGTATCGGACAGGGCAGAGAGAACGCTAAAGAGTTCCTCAAGACCCATCCGGAGATGGCGGCCGAGGTGGAATCCAAGGTGCTGGCTCATTTTAGTCTTAGAAAGGAATAATCGTGCTGTCAAAAGAAACGCGAAAAAGATTTCTGGAATTCTTTGCGGGCTGCGGTCACACGATCGTGCCCAGCTCCTCGCTCGTGCCTGACAAAGACCCGAGCCTTCTCTTTGTCAATGCAGGGATGGTGCAGTTCAAAAATGTCTTCCTCGGCGCTGAAAAACGGCCGTATACCCGCGCCACAAGCTCGCAGAAATGCGTGCGGGCAGGCGGAAAGCACAACGATCTGGAGAACGTCGGCAGGACGCTGCGCCACCACACCTTTTTTGAAATGCTCGGCAATTTCTCTTTTGGTGATTATTTCAAGAAGGACGCCATCGCCTATGCATGGGAATTCCTGCTCAAGGACCTGGGCCTCGACAAAAATCGTCTCTGGGTCACTGTTTTTCAGGAGGACGACGAGGCGGAGGATTTATGGAAAGCCGTCGGGGTATCGCCGTCGAGGATCGTGAGGCTCGGGGAAAAGGACAACTTCTGGTCCATGGGCGATGAGGGTCCGTGCGGGCCGTGCTCCGAGATCATTTACGACCTTGGCGAGGAAGTGGGCTGCAGGCAGCCGACCTGCGCAGTGGGCTGCGACTGCGACCGGTACCTCGAGATATGGAATCTCGTATTCATGCAGTACGAGCGTTCGCGCGACGGCAGCATGACAAAGCTTCCCAATCCGTCGATCGATACCGGTATGGGGCTGGAGCGTATCGCTTCCGTTCTTCAGGGGAAAATAGGTAATTACGAGACCGATCTTTTCATGCCGCTCCTCACCAAACTGGAAGACATCTCGGGCCACGTATACGGCGAAAAAGAGCAGATAGACATCGCCTTTCGGGTCATCGCCGACCACGTGAGGGGCGCGACGTTTATCATCAACGACGGGGTACTGCCCTCGAAAGAGGGGCGGGGATACGTGCTGCGCAGGATCATGCGGCGGGCCCTCCGTTACGGGAAAAAGATAGGCATCGAGAAGGATTTTCTCCAGGATCTCTCAAAGATAGTGGTGGACATGATGGAAGATGTCTACCCCGAGGTCAAGAACAACTACCCCTTTATCCTGAGCATCCTTAAGGGCGAGGAAGAACGCTTCCTCGAGACCCTGAGCGTCGGCATGAGGCTCTATGACGAGGTCAAAAGGGATGTCGCGGCCAGAGGCGACAAGGTGATTCCCGGGGACGTCGTCTACAGACTTTACGACACCTTCGGCTTCCCTGTCGACATTACTGACGAGATGGCCCGCGAAGACGGCCTCTCCCTCGATATGCCGGGCTTCGAAAAGGCCCTCAACGAGCAGAAAGAGCGGTCCAGGACCGACTGGCGCATGAAAAAGGAAGGCATTGCCCAGGAAGTGGGACAGGTCCTGGCAGAAGACCTGAAAAATGTCTTCACCGGCTATGAAACGCTCGAAGCCGATGCGACCATCCTCGCCATCGTGAAGGACGGCCGGACGGTGAAAGAGATTGTCGAAGGGGATGAAGCAAGCCTTTTCTTCGATGTCACGCCGTTTTACGGAGAGGCGGGTGGCCAGGTGAGCGACGACGGCACGATCACGGGCGATTCATCCCTTGCTACCGTGTCGGGCGTGACCAGGGTAAAGGAACATCTCTTCTCCCATCCCGTCAAGGTAGAGAAAGGTGCATTCAGGACAGGCCAGTCAGTGCATCTTGCGGTCGACCGGGAAAAAAGGCGGGCCATAGCGAGGAACCACACGGCCACGCACCTTCTCCAGTTCGCCCTGAGGTCGGTTCTCGGCGAACACGTGAAGCAGTCGGGATCACTCGTGGAAAGGGACAGGCTGCGGTTCGACTTCTCCCATTTTCAGGGTATGAACGTTGAAGAGCTCGCGAAGGTGGAGGATATCGTCAACGAGAAGATACTCGACACCGAGGACGTAAAGACCGAGGTGAAAAGCAGGGAGGACGCCATCCGGGAAGGGGCTACGGCCCTTTTCGAAGAGAAATATGGTGAGACCGTTCGTGTCGTCTCCATCAACGAGTTCAGCCGCGAGCTGTGCGGCGGCACCCACGTGAAGAACACGGGAGAGATAGGGAGCTTCGCGATCATCGGCGAAGGATCGCTCGCATCCGGCATACGAAGGATCGAGGCGGTAACCGGGAAGGGCGCTATAGCTCACCGGAGAAAGATCGAAGGCATGGCAAAATCAATTGCCAGGGACCTCAAGACGGACCTCGATACCCTGGAAGACAGGGTGGAAGGGCTCCTCAAGGAACTTGATGCGAGGGAGAAGGAAACCAGCCACCTGAAGGATGAGATGACCAGGCAGCACATCGAGGAAGCCATAAAAGGCGCATACCAGAAGAACGGGGCAAAAATCGTTTCCATGTTCGTCCCCGGCGGTAAGGCTGACGATCTCAGAAAAGCGACCGATATTATCCGCGACAAGCTGAAAAGCTGCGTGGTAGTTGTAGGCACTAAAGAAGGCGAAAAGGGACTCCTGGTCGCGGCAGTGACGAAAGACCTCACCGATACCTTTAAGGCCGGCGATATCATCAGGGGTATCGCAGCAAAGTTTCACGGCAAGGGCGGCGGTAACCCCCAGATGGCGCAGGGCGGCGTGCCGGCGGATCAGGTCGGCGAGGCGCTGAACTACGTGAAGGAACTGGTTGGCGCATAAATTGTCAGTTCAGGGAAAGGACCGAGAGGCATGTCTTCGGTCCTTTCCCTGAACGTTCCCCACACCGGGTGCCTTTCGTGCATGACACAACTAACAGACCGGATTGAACCGGGCCCTCAATCGGGCCGCCACCCCTCACGCCGTAGATACGTTGTAGCTCTCGCATTCCGGGCACGTTACCCTGCGCGAAGCTGCCCGGCCCTCCCCCTCCTTATCCTTCTTCCCGGTTTCGGGCGGGGGCCCTTGGCCCTCCTTGATCTCGAACCTGCAGCCGCAATCGTTACAGACAAGTTGTTTCGTCTTCAAGAGATCCTCCTTGTCTTTCTGATCTTTCTGAATTCCCGAATTATGAACTCCATTCCTAAATATAAATCGTCGAAACAGCTAATCCAGGCCGCCGATATCCGTGAGACGATTCAGCCTTATCGTAAGGCTTTATTCTTATCAAGGACCCGGCGTATTGTCTCCGCCATCTCTTTCTTGACGATGGGCTTCATGATGACCTCCTGTATCCCGAGCGACCTGGCCTCCTCACCGTCCAGGACCTCGCTGAAGCCGGTGATGACTACGAGCGGCGTGTCCGGTCGCACCTCCATCATCCTTTTTGCCATCTCCAATCCTGTGAGATGAGGCATTACCTGATCGGTTATCACGAGGTCGAAGGTATAAGGGTCATGCCTGAAGAGTTCCAGTGCCTCGACGCTGTCGGATGTGCCCACTACCTCGTATCCCAACCCCTTCAGGCTCTCTTCGGCCACCTCGACAAGCGCCTGTTCATCGTCGACGAAGAGGATGCGCTCCCGTCCGCGGGGAATAGTGTGAGCGAATCCCTCCGGGTGTTCCCCTGCATCTCTTACCTCGACTATGGGCCAGTAAACGTCGAAAACCGTGCCTTTCCCCGGCTGGCTGGCGACCGTTATGACACCCTTGTGGCTCTTTACTATGCCCTGCGTCACGGAGAGGCCGAGTCCGGTTCCCTCACCGGGTTTTTTCGTGGTAAAGAACGGATCGAAGATATTGTCAATGATATCGTGAGGTATTCCCGGACCCGTATCGATGACGGAGAGCTTCAGGTAGTTTCCGGGCCTCAGCTCAGGGTGAGGAGTGCGAGCCGGGTCATCGAAGGCGTATCTGGTGAGGCTCACCCTGATCGTCCCGCCGGTGTCCTTTAGTACATGGGCAGCATTCGTGCAGAGATTCATTACAACCTGCTGTACCTGAGTGGCATCGGCAAACACCGCGTTGGTAGTGTCGGAAATATTCTCGATAATCCTGATTGTCGCGGGAATCGATGCGCGGAGCATCTTGA
Source organism: Syntrophorhabdaceae bacterium PtaU1.Bin034 (assembly GCA_002067405.1). Next base: position 31,531 of record MVRP01000001.1, read on the forward strand.
GGTTTTCCTTTACGACCGGTGCCATCACCAAAGGTTTTTGCTCCTCTTCCCGGGTACGGCTGTAGGTAAGTATGTGACGGGCCAGATCTTTGCCCCGCATCGCCGCTTTCAAAATATTGCGGAGGAAGCGTTCCGCACGACTGCCCTTCGACTGGTCGTCGATGGCCAGTTCGGCAAATCCCACTATGGCCGCAAGGATATTATTGAAATCATGGGCGATCCCGCCGGCAAGGGTACCGATGGCCTCCATCTTCTGGGCCTGTCTGAGCTGTTTTTCGAGCGCTACCTGGTTGGTGATGTCGCGGCCCACCACGATATAGTTGACGAGCTTTCCGGAACTGTCCCTGACCGGTGATGCTGTCACGTCCACTTCGAAAAGAGTGCCGTCTTTCCGCCGGGCGGTTGCGCGTCCTGACCATGATTCTCCGGCCATCAGGAATTGCCAGATGAACTGCCATATGGAAGTGGAGAACGGCTCTCCATTCCGGGCTCCGATGGTCCGGATGTGCTGCCCGACCAGGTCATCGGCCTCGTGGCCGGTCATCTGGCACCATGCCGGATTGACATACTCAACCGTACCGTCTCCGGACATGACCGCAACACCCTCGGCGACGCTTTCAATTGCGGTTGCGAGCCGGATGCGATCCCGCTCCGCCTTCTTTCGCTCGGTCACGTCATTGCTGCTCTCCATGACGGCGATCGGCCGGCCTGTCTCATCCCGTTCAAGGGCCCACCTCGTCTCTACGATTATCCGGCTCCCGTCGCGTTTTCTGTGGATCAGTTCTCCTTCCCACCGGCCTTTCTTGAACAGTTCTTTCCTGATTTCGGCCAACGGTTTCGGGAATCGGGTCTCGAACAGCTCATGACTGACCTTTCCCATCACCTCGTCGCTTGTCCACCCGTATCTCTCTTCTGCCCCGCGGTTCCAGAAAAAGACCCTGTTCTCCAGATCGCGTACGACGACCGCATCATAGGTGACGTTCAACATCTCGGCCTGACGCCTGAGGGATTCCTCGTTTTTCTTCCTTTCGGTAATGTCTCTCACATACACAGATAAGCCGGCGGCGGTCGGAAAGAGCCGCGCTTCGAACCATATGCTGAGCATCGGGGACAGTGCTTCGAATACGACCGGCACACGCTCGTCCATAGCTTTTCTGAAGTGCTCATGAATGACTGTTCCGATGGACTCGGGGGAAACCTTCCATAAAGTCTGTCCAATCAATTCCCCGGCGGGCCGCTTGTAGAGCTCTTCGGCTGCCCGGTTGAGGTAGTTGAACCGGTACCGGCGGTCGAGGATGAAGAATGCCTCGCTCATGCTTTCCAGTGTATCCGCAAGCCTTTCTCTCGCCTCTCTCAGCTCATCCTCTGTGACTCTGCGCAACGCGACCTCTTCCTCAAGAACCTGGTTGGCCGCGGACAACTCCTCAGTGCGCGCTTCCAGAACGTGTACCCTCGAGCGGCAGTCCTCGAATTCCGGGTCCGGCAACCGCTTCGTCTCCCCTGGATCCGGCTTTTTCACTGGTGATTCACGATCTCGTTTTGCCATTGGACTCACCCAACTGTAATCTAGTCTACGCCCTTGGTTCTTTGCGGTAAAGGGGGGGGATGAACGTTGCCCGGGAACGTCATGGACCAAAAAAGGGGCCGTGGTTCCGAAATGCCGCCTTGTCGGGCCGTCCTCCGTATTTTTCCTTACCCCTCTCCAGTATTTCGCTCCCCCTAATCAGGGATAACCCGATTGTTCCCAATGGCGAAAAGAATCATACTATCGACATCTAAAACATGTATCTTGAGGATCCTGAAGGAGATCATACAAAATGGTAGCCCCATATTACTTCAAACGTAGCCGGATTCACGAGGGCAAGAAACAAGAGACAGCCCAGGAGCGGAGCTCCGGCACACTCTTGAAAATCTGCGGATGCGTCAAGCTCTTTTTTGAAAGGGTTGGGAAGACATTTCTCTAAAAAACCGATAGTCGATCGCATGACGCTCCCAGGCGTCGTTAAAGGTAATTCCGTGAGCCGGGTACATTAATCCGCCCTCTCTTGCTTTATCTTCATCTTATAAATCAAAGGTCACCATTCAATATCAGCCGGCAGCATGATGTTGTACAAAAGACTGTAACGCAACCTTTTGAACAGGAGGCGATGAACGCCGGGATTGCTCATAGGCTTCTTCAGGAATAGATTTTGGAAAAACAAGGAGGTCTGACATGGCAGAGAACATTGCGAAAAGACGCGAATCGAGAATGCCGATCAGGCGCGAAGAGGCGAGAGACCCCGTTTTACTGAAATGGAGCAGTTTCCGGAATAGGAGCCGCTCCGTCCCAAAAGCAGGAAAAACTACCTGATTGCTCACGAATACCTGTAAAATGGAGAAGGAGTTAACATGAATCCATTCCGGTTCCTTCGTTATTCCATTCCGGCTCTGTTCATGGTCGCCGTCTTTCCGGGGGCCGCCTCTTCGCAGTCGCAAACGGATATTCTCTATAATCCTCATGTTACCGCACGGTCGCTCGTGGAAACAATGCTTGACCTGGCGGGACTCCGGCCTGAAGATCGCCTCGTCGACCTCGGTTCAGGAGATGGCAGGATAGTGATTGCGGCGGCCAAAAGGGGGGTGCGCGCAGTCGGTATCGAGCACGACCCTCGATTGGTCACCGTCGCAAAGCAGAATGCGACGACGGAACGGGTGGATGATAAAGCCGACTTCGTCGAGGCCGATATATTCGAAACGGATTTCTCTCACGCCACGGTCATTACCATGTTTCTCCTCCAGGACCTGAACCTGAAGCTCCGGCCGCAGATCCTCGATCTCAGGCCTGGAACACGCATCATCTCGAATACCTTCGATATGGGGGACTGGAAACCCGATACTACGGCGTGGGCCGGAGGCGACTGTTCCTTCCATTGCACGGCTTATCTCTGGATCGTGCCCGCGAGAGTGGCGGGCACATGGAAGCTCCCCAATGGAGAACTGACGCTCACGCAAACATATCAGGTCGTGTCGGGGACGTTCACCTCAGCGGGCACCACGTTTCGAATAACGGCCGGCAGACTTAAGGGCGATGAGATCAGGTTTACGGCCGGCGAGGTCGAATACGTAGGCCGTGTGACGGGCAACACGATCGAGGGGACCGTCGACTTATACGGAACCACGGGGAAGTGGGCGGCTGTGAGAACATCCCCCGTCGAAAAAAAATAAGGAGCGTTCTCTCGCCCGATACGGTGTCGGTATTACAAGGTGCGGAGCTTTCAGTAGCCATGGAAGAAATAATGCCAGAGGATTGGCATCATCCCAAAGGTTTTCAAACATGCTTGCTTATTTTGTACTACTGGTATACTATACTTCACATGAAAGGACTTAATCTTACAGATCACTCGGCCATGTGGACAAAGGTATACGAGCATGTCCGGGAAAAAATCTTCAGCGGTGAAATAGCGCCGGGCCAGCGCCTCGTGGAAGCAACGGTAGCCAAGGAAATAGGTATTTCCCGGACGCCTGTGCGGGAAGCCTTCCATAATCTCCAGAAAGACGGGCTTATAGAATCCATTCCGCGCGTGGGCTATCGGGTGTTGTCGATAAGCGAGGAAGAGGTCATCCAGATATGCAAGATCAGGGAGGCACTTGAGATCATCGCGGCAAAATGGGCTATGCAGAGATCTTACGACACCCTGGTTAAGGAGCTGGACAGTATTATCGCAAGGTCCGAAAAGACGATATCACAGAGCGAGATCCACTCCTTTGCGGACCTAGATGCGCAGTTTCATGAAACCATTGCGCGCTTGAGCGGCAGCAGTCATATCATGGAAATAACACAAGTCATGAGGCGGCACATGGTTCGCCACCGCATCACCAGTTTCCTTCATGCCGATGTTTTTCTCAGAGCTCTCGACGGTCACAAGCTGATCTACAAGGCCATAGAAAGACGCGATGCCGACGAAGTCGAAAGAGCCATACGCTACCATCTAGACCTTTCCCTCAGAGATATCCTCGCAGTTGCTCCTAAAGAAGAAACACAAGTATCTGGCCAGGCGTAAACACTAATTGGTATACCGTGTACCAGTAATTCACCCTTCTTTGGTCCGCATTGCTACCCGATACACTGCAATGAATACTCGAAATAAAGGGCTATCCTAAACTGTTTTGCATAATTGATGCCCCTTTGACGACCGGGCGTTCGTCTGCTTTTATCATTCCGGTAAACGCCTGAATCAAGTAATTTTAAGTTCTTACAAACGTCTGAATCCCTGAACCAACCGTACTAACCGTCATTCTGTTTTTCAATCCCTTTTAAGGGATGGTAAAATATCACAAAAATCTTCTTGACAAAAAAATTAGCTGTAGTATACAGTGTACCAGATACGTCGCATTAGCATTTATCGAAGCAAAAGGGGAGGATGTCATGAAGAGGTATTTTTGCAGTTTTCTTCTGTTCTTGATCGCTTCTCTGTTTCTCACGGGTATTGTCCAAGCCCAGGAAAAAGTCATAAAGATGGATTTTTCCAGTTTTCTTCCGCCTACGGATAGGGTGAGCATTGCCTTTGAAGCCTGGGCAAAAGAGGTGGAAAAGAAGAGCAACGGCAGAATCAAAATCAACTTTTATCCCGGGGCGACGCTTACACCGGGAGCACAGACATACGACTCCGTTGTCCGGGGGATTATCGATCTGGGCTCAAGTTCGCTTGCCTACACGAGGGGCCGATTCCCCATGATAGAGCTGCTTGACCTTCCTCTCGGCCTGCGGTCGGCAAAACTGGCAACCAGATTGTCGAACGAATATTATAAAAAATATGCGACAAAAGAATTCAGCGACTCGAAAATCATGTTTTTCTCCAGTCACGGACCCGGTCTTTTGTTCTCCAGGAAGCCGGTCAAAAGTCTGGAAGATCTGAAAGGGATGAAGGTAAAGTGTGCGGCCGGCGCCACTGTAGACATGCTTTCCGCCCTGGGAGCAGCCCCGGTGCCTATGTCCATGGGTGACACCTATGACGCCTTGCAGCGAGGAATGCTCGACGGCATGCTCGGTCCCTACGCCGTGTTATCTACCTATAGGCTCGGCGAGGTAGTCAAGTATTCTCCCGAGAATTACCGCACCGCCTATTTCAATACATTCTTTGTTGCAATGAATAAGGACAAATGGAACTCATTGCCCAAGGATCTCCAGAAGACCATTGAAGACATAAATGAACAATGGATAGACAAGGCGGGAGACCCGTGGGACGAGGAGGACAATAACGGGAAGAAGTTCATGAAACAAAAAGGGGCTATTGCTCCTCTTTCCAGCGCAGAAAATGCACGTTGGGCGAGCCAGGTCAAGCCACAGTTTGACAAGTTTGTAAAAGAAAAAGCCACAAAGGGACATCCTGCGGCCGAAGCGCTTAAATGGTGCCAGGAGTGGATTCAGAAGAATCAGAAATAGCGGTTGGATCGGGAAGGAAGGGAGAGTGTCATGGGGGATGACTCGGCAAGCGCCGATTCAGCCGGCACCAATCTCGTTCGTTGCCTCATTTACTGGCCCAGCAAGGCACTTGAGGTAATTGCCGCTATTTCACTGCTGTTCATAATGATTCTGACCACCTGTGATGTTGTAGGACGGGCCTTTGCCAGGCCGGTCATCGGGACTTACGAGATCGTCTCGTTCGGTGCCGGTGTGCTCGTGGGTTTCTCGCTTCCTATCACGACCCTTGAAAAGGGGCACGTTTACGTTGACTTCCTTTTACGAAGATTCTCGCTGTCGGCCCAGAGAGTGCTTCAATCAGTGACGTCCCTCATGGGTATAGCACTCTTCCTCGGTGCCGGATACAACCTACTGAAAATGGCCGCGGACCTGCAGAGGGCCGGTGAAGTGTCCTCCACGCTGCAGCTTCCCTACTATGCCATCGCATATGGAATCGGTTTTTCCTGTCTGGTTGTCTGTCTGGTCCTTGTCGGCGAAGTGGTGACGATTGCAACAGGGAGGCATTCATGAGCGAGGTTTTGATCGGATTGTGCGGTCTCGCGGCCCTGCTGGTGCTCTTTCTCACAGGTATTCAGTTATCTTTTGCCATGACCATTATAGGGTTCGTGGGCTATGCCTATCTCAAATCGATAAACGCCGGCCTCTATCTTGTCGCAAAAGACTTTTATGATGTGTTTACTACTTACGGGTTTACGGTCTTGCCGCTCTTCATCCTCATGGGACAACTCGGCTTTAACTCGGGTATCGCCGAAAAACTCTTCGAAACAGCCCGTAGGTTCGTGGGTCATATTCCCGGAGGCCTTGCCCTCGCAACAGTCCTTGGCACAGTAATCTTTAAGGCCATCTGCGGATCGTCGACAGCCACGGCAGCCACCTTTGCGAGCGTTGCGATCCCCGAGATGGATCGCTCAAACTATAAGAGAGAATTGACCACGGGGATTGTTGCAAGCGTGGGGACCCTCGGGCTTCTTATCCCTCCCAGTGCAGCCCTTATCGTCCTTGGCATCCTGACCCAGCAGTCCATTGGACGGCTCTTTATGGCCGGTCTGCTTCCGGGACTTTTGATCGCCCTCATGTTCGGCCTCGTCATCGTCGGCTGGACGAAGATCGATCCTTCCATAGGGCCCCCGGGGGAGAGATCAACGTGGCGGGTGCGCTTCAAAGCTCTTCCCGATGTCTTTTGGGCCTTACTCATCTTCATCTTTACTATCGGCGGCATAATGGTGGGCTTCTTTACTCCGACCGAGGCGGGCAGCGTGGGGACGTGCGCCCTCCTTATCCTTTGCGTGGTGAAGGAAAAGATGAGGATGAAGGGGCTGTGGAAGTCTTTAAAAGAATCGTTAAGGCTCACGTGTATGTCTTTAATGTTGATCGCCGGTTCGACGGTTCTGGGGCACTTCATCGCCATCACCCGTATCCCCGCCATTGCAGCGGACTGGATAGGAGTATCCGGGCTCCCCCCTTTTCTGGTCATGATCGCTGTTATTTTTCTCTACCTTGTTGGCGGATCTTTCATTGACGACATTGCCTTCATGATCTTTGCCACACCGATCTTTTTTCCGGTCATGTTAAAGCTCGGTTTCGATCCTGTGTGGTTCGTTATCGTCATCTGTGTGACCCTTATGATCGGCATCGTTGTGCCTCCCGTAGCCATGAATGTCTTTATCGTGGCAAACATCACGAAAGAACCCTTCAGTCTCATTTACCGGGGGGTTATGCCCTTCCTTCTCAGTCTCGTCATGTGTATCGTGCTCCTCTTTCTCTTTCCCCAACTGGCAACGTGGCTTCCCGGTTATCTCATGCAATAGGAAATGCAAAGGCGGATCACTATGGTGGAAATCAAATTTTGCGGCAGGGGCGGACAGGGCATCGTAATTGCGGCCCAGATACTCGCGCGGGCTTACTTCCTCATGGGTGGATACGCCCAATGCTACGCGCTCTTCGGTGGGGAGCGCAGGGGCGCGCCGGTGACGAGCTTCCTGCGGGTTGACGATAAGAAGATATATCTCAAATGTGAGATCAAAAGGCCCGATCGCCTCATCTACTTTGCCCCAGATCTCATCGACGAAAATGACATCGAAAGCACTCTTCGGCCCGGCGGTTTTGTCCTCATCAATACCCCCTTCGGCCCGGATCGTTTCGACCTTCCGGTCTCGGTAGTGCATGCGTCCTCAATAGCGGAGAAGGCGGGTATCGGCAGGGCCATCAATACAACCATGCTCGGAAGCTACTGCAGGGTTGCGGGGGACATTCCCATTGATGTGCTTCTAGAGGCAATCCGGGTGTCGGTTCCGGGAAAGATAGAAGAAAACATGAAATCGGCCCTTCGTGGATACACCATGACGATGACGCCGGAAGGAAATGCATCATGACCAGACAGATCAGTCTCAAGGTCAAGAACGTTGACACGATCATACCCGTGTCGCGGGTCAGCACGGAGGTTTTCAAGACAGGACAATGGAGCTCGAAAAAACCTTCCTATCAACAGAAACTTTCTCCCTGCCGCCAGGCATGTCCCACAGGAAACAATATTCCGGCAATGCTCTCTTATGCGGCACAAGGAGACTTTGATACTGCCCTTGCGGTTCTCCTTGGCGAAAACCCGCTGCCGGGAGTCTGCGGGAGGGTCTGTTACCACCCTTGCCAGGCGAAGTGCAACAGGAACGAGTTTGACGAGGCCGTAGAGATCCGGTCCCTTGAGCGGGCCATAGCGGATCTGGGTAAAGCCGTTCCGGCGATCTGCAGCAACCCCAAAGAGGCGAAAACGACTGTGGCCGTCATCGGGTCAGGGCCTGCCGGGCTCTCGGCTGCCTATTTCCTGAGGCTCTTCGGCCACAAGGTCACGATCTTTGAAGCAAGGCCGGAGCCGGGTGGCGTGCTCAGGTACGGCATACCAGAATACCGGCTCCCGAAAGAGATCCTGTCAAGAGAAATTGGGCGCGTGCTTGACCTCGGCATAGACCTGAAAGTAAACGAGAAGATTGGCGGTGACAGGTTTGGAGATATGCAAAAACGCTTTGCGTACCTCTTTCTGGGTACCGGCGCTTGGCTGCCCCGGAAGCTTGACGCTGTCTTCGACAGCCCGGGGTCCGTCATGTACGGCCTTGATTTTCTCTCCCACGAAAGAAAGAAGGAATTCTGCGAGGGCAAAAAAAATATCCTTATCATAGGAGGGGGAGACGTGGCCGTGGACGTGGCGAGAACGGCGCGCCGCTTGTGCAGTGGCGACGCAGTGATCACCATGGTTGCCCCCGAGAAGGAAGACGAGTTTCCCGCAATCCCTGAGGGTGTGGGAGAGGCCCGGGACGAGGGGATCAGAATAATAGGCGAATACCGGCCCGTGCAGTTTCCGGGCGGGAAGTGCGTCGGGCCGGTGAGGCTGGCCAGGACAAAGGTCGAAAAAAACCCCGTCACGGGCAACTACGTGCTCTCACCGGGCAAGGGAGACGATCTTCTCCTAGACGCTGACCTTGTACTCCTCGCGATCGGCCAAGTCGCCGATACAGGGCAATATATCCCGGGAATAGTGGACAATGGCTCTTCACGGGTACTCATCGACAACCTCGGCATGACCTCGTCGCCCCGGTTTTACGCAGGCGGCGACCTCATCGGGCAGAGACCTGCGGTAGCTGATGCCATACTGTCGGGCAAGCGGGCTGCCCTTTCTATCCATCTTAAGGCCAACGGGTATGATGGGGAAAGGATCATACAGGCCGTGACCCTCGGTCAGGGACCAAGCCTTTCAGTGCGCGCCTTCGTGGACGACGGCAGGATCGACCTCGGGAAGATAGTGCAGTTTGCGGATCTGAACACCCTGTCCTACCGGGAGGTAAAACCCAATAGGCAGCCGAAATCGCCCGTTCACACACGGGTGACCGGTTTCAATGAGGTGAACCTGGGGCTTGACAGGCAAGGGGCAACGGATGAGGCGAAGCGCTGCTTCTACTGCGGCTCCTGTATAGGCTGCGATTTGTGTTTCTATCTCTGCCCCGATATTTCCATCACAAAAGAGGGCGACAGGATGTACCGCGTAAAGAATGACTATTGCAAGGGGTGCAGCATTTGCGCGACTGTTTGCCCCCGTCACGTCATAGAGGTGGAGGACAGCGTATGAGAGAGCTCCTATCGGGCAACTACGCCATCGCCGAGGCCGTGAAAATGACGAAAGCGCAGCTTATTCCGGCCTACCCTATCACGCCGCAGACGCCGATTTACGAGAGGCTCTCCGAGATGGAATCCCGGGGGGAGCTGCCGGGGACCATGGTGCGGGTGGAGTCGGAGCATTCCGCAATGGCCATGTGCATTTCAGCGTCTCTTGGCGGGGTCAGGGTCTTCACCGCCACCTCATCCCAAGGCATCGCGCTCATGCACGAGATGCTTCACTTCGCCTCGGGCAACAGGGTACCCGTGGTGATGGGCTGTGTCAACAGGGTCCTAGCCGCACCTTGGTCTTTCGGAAGTGATCAGACCGATACCCTGTCACAGCGGGACACGGGATGGATGCAGTTCTACTGTGAAGACAACCAGGAGGCGTTCGACACCGTTATCCAGGCTTACCGGATCTCAGAGGCAACGCTCCTGCCTTCGATGGTCATTATCGACGCATTCTTCAACTCCCATTTTATCGAACCCATGGAGGTGCCCGATCAGGCGGATATCGATCTCTTCCTGCCGTCCCCTGCCCTTCCTGAACGCTTCGACCTTGACAATCCTGCCTTTGTCTCCAATGTGGTGACCGCGGGGACGCAGTTCTTCCCCTTCAGGCAGGCAGCCTTTCAGGACATGGAAAATGCACGGGGGGTCATCAGGGAGGTAGACGAGGAGTATAAGGCACAGTTCGGCAGGGGTTACGGCATGGTGGAGGCAGTACGGACCGATGATGCCGAGTTGGTCCTCGTCACGAGTGGCTCTATGACGAGCACCGCCCGAGTGGCACTGGACGGATTGAGAGCGAAGGGGTATAACGTGGGGCTCCTGAAGATCAAAGTCTTCAGGCCGTTTCCAAAGATCGAGATCCGGAACATCCTCCAGAACGTAAAAAAGGTTGTCGTCATTGACAGGAACATTTCGCTCGGGAAGGAAGGCATCTTCTGCCAGGAACTGAAATCGGCGATAGTCAATTCGAAGGCTATGCCGCAGGTTTACGGCTACATTGCAGGCCTCGACGGGGTCGATGTCTCTCCTGAAATCATCGAGGGCATCTGCATGGACGTATCGAACAAAGAGACACCGGACGATCTGCCCGTATGGGTGAGGGGATAAGAGCATGGAAACTCAGAATATCTTTGAAGACCGGATAAGATCAGGGCACATGGCCTGTCCGGGGTGCGGGGTGGCGATTGCGATGAGACTCGTCCTCCGTGCCCTCGGGCCCAAAACCTTGGCCGTCATCATTCCCTCCTGCTCAAGCATAATCGCCGCAACTTATCCTCATAGCTCGCTTCGGGTTCCCGCCTTTCACGGCACCTTCGAAACAGCGGCACCAACGGCAGCCGGACTTTCATACGCCATGAAGATACGGGGTAAGAAGGACATTGCGGTCGTTGCCTTCGCCGGCGACGGGGGCACTTTTGATATCGGGTTGCAGTCCCTCTCCGGTACCGCGGACAGGAACGAAGATTATATTTACGTCTGTCTCGACAACGAGGCCTACATGAACACGGGTATCCAGGCGAGTTCGGCGACACCCGAGCACGCCTGGACGATCACCACGCCATCGGGGAGGGCTGCCAGGAAGAAGAACATTATGGAAATAATGGCCGCCCATCGCATCCCCTACGCTGCCACGGCCTCCATAGGGTATCCCCGGGACCTGATGGATAAGGTGCAGAAGGCGAGAAGCATCGAGGGGACCAAATTTATCCATATTCTCACGCCCTGCGCGACCGGCTGGAGGATGGCAGAAAACCTCACCGCAGAATCTGCCATGTTGTCGGTAGAGACTAGGCTTTTCCCCCTTTACGAAGTATTTAACGGCAGAACATACAAAATAACCTATGAACCTCGAGGCCTACCCATTCACGAGTATCTTCGGATCCAAGGGAGATACCGCCACCTGGGCCAGGAACAGACGGCGCATATGCAGGCAGAGATCAATGAGGAATGGGAGAACCTCAAAAAACGGGCCGTCGGCTGTCCGGCGTGACCCGGTAACGGGATTATAAGAGATGAGGGGTCTGGAGCAGAGCTACCGGACGGCGGAGTGAAGATGGATGTGGAAGCATTGTCTTGTGGTGTGGTTTCCCGCCACATTGATGGGAGGATGAGGAATTCTTACGACCGGAATGATCGCCGGGAGGAGGCCTTATGAGCTACTATTTGAATTATGAGGGTGGTAGAATCGATTTTTCCTTGCCGTCAGGCTGGAATGTGCTTACATGTCAGGATTGCTCCGCTGTCGCTCAGGTAGAAGACGTTGAGAAAGAGATTAACCGGGCCCTGGATGACCCGATCGGGTCCCCACCCCTTGAAGAGCTTGGCAAACCCGGGATGGACGCGGTCGTGCTTTTCGATGATATTCAGAGACCGACCCCGGCCCATCTCGCTTTTCCGCACATTCTTGACCGGCTTAATAGGGCAGGGATCCCTGATGAACGGATAAGCGGTGTTTGTGCGTTAGGAACACACCCGCTCCATACTCAAGAACAACTGGAAAAAAAGGCAGGAAAGGAGGCGTTTCGACGCCTTCAGGGCAGAATTTATAACCATGATCCTCATTCCGGCGAAAACATTCTCATCGGCAGAACAGGTAAAGGAACAGTAGTCGAGGTAAACAGGCTTGTTGCCCGAAGCGATCTAGTTGTCGGCATAGGCGAGTGTATGCCTCACCCCTGCTCTGGGTTTGGGGGAGGCTGCAAGATCATTATGCCCGGAGTATCGTCCTACCGGTCCGTGGCAGACCATCACTACACGTGGATGCGTCATCCGAACAGCAAGTTGAATTTACTCGGCGGAAATCCCTTTTATGAAGACATTGTGGAAGCAGGACGTTTAAGCAGGCTCAGTTTCAAGCTTGATTTCATCATGAATGAAAAACATGGAGTAATCAAGACCTTTGCGGGCGATCCTGTGGCGGAACATCAAAAGGCGTCGGAGTACGCTGCATCTCTTTATCTGGTTCCGTTGTCCAGGCGGCCCGACGTGGTGATAACCTCGGCGGCTCCGCTTGAAATCGGGGTTAACGCCACGAAATCCCTCATGAACGCCAGTTTTGCCGTGAGGACGGGCGGCACCATTATATGGGTCGCGTCTCAAAAGAATGCAGGTTCGATTATGCCGCTCGTTCAACAGATGGCTACAAAGGAGAGCGCAAACGACTACCATCGCAGGCTGATACAGGGCGATATCCCTGATCATCTCAAAACCTTCGGCATTTCATTCATTATGATGGTGGTTATTTTCAAGGAACTATCAGAGAAGTTCGATGTCGTCCATGTGACTGAAGCTTTGACGAAAGAGCAGGTGGAGATGATGAATTTCACCTACGTTTCAAGTCTTGATGAAGCAGTGTCGAACACGTTCGGGAAAATGACCTCGGCCGATGTAGCGATCTTTCCATCAGGGGGTAGTGCCATTCCGGTCATATGACCCCGAGAGGTGGCGGCACCAATGTGAGCGGGGGTTCAATTCCCATCTTGGGTGGTGTTGTTCTCTGTCTTTCGAAGATGAACGCCATAAGAAAAATAGATAAAGAAAACATGTTGGCTACGGTGGAAGCGGGTGTCGTGCTTCAGGATTTAACCGTTCAACTGGCAAAGAAAGGTCTCTTCTTTCCTCCAGATCCGCAGAATTTTTTTGGTGCGACCATCGGGGGCATGATTGCCGAAAATGCTGGTGGCCCCGCTTGTCTCAAATATGGCGTGACAAAACACCACGTTTTCGCAATGGAAGTCGTTCTGCCTACCGGTGAAGTAGCACAGCTTCTCCATATCATGATGAGCAAAGTCATGGATGAGATCTTTCAGTCAGCTGTCACATTAGGAGGCGTCATATCGGGCGAACACGGGATAGGGCTCGAGAAACAGAAGTTCTTCACAAAAACTGTAGACCCTGCGGTGCTGACCATGATGAAGAAAGTCAAGACCCTCCTGGATCCGAACAACATCATGAACCCTGGGAAGATCTGGAGCGACGCTGTTACGGGTCCGTAAAGACAAGAACTTTGTTTGATAGAAACCTCGCCGAAAGGAAGCAGTGGAAAATGAACCGGAGAATTGCCGGGGCCATTTGGGAAGAGGCAAAGGCGGGGTGGCCCATATGCGTGGGATATTTCCCGGCCGGCCTCGCGTTTGGTGTTGTCGCTCAAAAAGCAGGCTTAAATCCTGCTGAAATCGGCTTCATGTCCTTATTGGTATTTGCGGGTAGTACACAGTTTGTGGCCGCCTCCATGCTTGGCGTCGGCGCAGGCATCGCTCCCATCGTCCTGACTACCTTTACAATCAATCTGCGTCACGTGCTTATGAGCTCGGCACTTGCCACACATCTGAGCAAAGTGAGAAGAGCCTGGATCTTTCTCTTCGCTTACGGGGTCACCGATGAGAGCTTCGCGCTCAATGCGTCGCGCTTTCGCTCAGGCAACTGGGACTGGCACAGCGCTCTCACGGTTAACCATATGTCAAATCTGGCATGGGTAGGCAGTACCGTGCTTGGAGGATATGCGGGAGAATTGGTTCCTTCAGGCGCCTTCGGCATAGATTATGCCCTCAAAGGCATGCTCATCTGTCTCTTGGCATTGCAAATACGAAACCGTTATTTCTTTTTGGTGTCTGCCATTTCCGGCCTTTTGGCGGTCATGATCTGCCTGGTCATACATTATCATTGCATCGGTGATCGCGGCCACGTTGGGCCTCGTGCTGCGAGAGCGCTGGAGCGCCCGCTTCAAATCTGGCAAATGAACATGGCAACCGATTCCCACTCCGTTTTCCTTATTCTCCTCATGAGTGCGGTGACGTATCTTCCCCGGCTGCTCCCTTTGCTCCTTCTTTCCGGAAGAAAACTTCCCCCGTGGCTCGAGGAATGGCTCGGTTTCATTCCCGCAGCAATTTTGAGTGCCCTCATTGCTCCGGGGTTGATCATCAACGAAAATATCGGGCATCCGGACTTCCTGAGCCGGGAATTGATTGTCGCGATTCCAACCTTTGTTTTTGCCCTGAAAACAGAATCCCTGGGAGGCACTGTTCTCGTAGGGATGGCACTCTACTGGTTTGCGGGGCGGTTTTACCCGTGAAGGATTCTGCATGGTAATGAAGTGCTGCTATTTGTCAGCCCCTGCACCGCGTAGTCCTGTCCCAGGGTCCACGTGACCGGGGTATCGGGGGTGGCTGACAATCTTCACGGGCAAGGATGGATTGAGGCTCTCATTGATGATCCGATCAACAGTTCTCAGCTTGATCGAGCGAGCCGAGCAGTAAGAACAATAGAAAGAGGAAGTTCCCAAAAAGCGCAAAATTAAACCGCCTTGTCGACTTCTTCGACACGTTATTCTTGCCATTTCACCCGTTCTCCAGTAACATTGCCTGGACAGATCATGAGCAGCAGCGCTATGGTTGACGTTATCCTCTGAAGGGAACGGCTATGAAGTGCAGAAGGAGATGCTTATCGCTGAAAGGGGCATTTTCGGACCGGATCGATTTATTCTTTCAGCGGCAACCGAGTGAAGAGATATGATATGAGCCGCTGTTCATGGCCGGGCGATGACGAGCTGATGATTTCCTATCATGACCTGGAGTGGGGCGTGCCCCTTCACGATGATCGGGCCCTGTTCGAATTCCTGGTGCTCGACGGCTTTCAGGCCGGTCTGAGCTGGAGGAGTGTGCTGCAAAGAAGGGATGCCTTCCGTCGCGTTTTCTTCGGGTTTGATCCGG
Organism: Syntrophorhabdaceae bacterium PtaU1.Bin034; assembly: GCA_002067405.1. The sequence goes on from MVRP01000001.1 coordinate 46,855, forward strand.
ATCTCGTGGCCCGGTTTTCGGAAAACGACGTTGAGCGACTACTGCAGGACAGATCGATCATCAGGAACCGCGCCAAGGTGCGGGCAGCCGTGACCAACGCGCAGGCGTTTCTGAAGGTTCGTGACGAGTTCGGCAGCTTCGATCGTTTTGTCTGGAGGTTTACCGGTAACGCGCCGTTGGTCCACCGTTGGGAGGCCATGTCGCAGATCCCCGCCCGTTCGGAGGAATCCGACCGCATGTCGCAGGAACTCGTGCAGCGGGGCTTCAAGTTTGTGGGAAGTGTGATCTGCTACGCTTTTATGCAGGCAGCGGGCATGGTGAACGACCATCTCGTGACCTGTCCCAGGTGGGCCGAGGTGCAAAACGTGACCTCTTCACCCGGCCGTCGGGATTAGGGACGTACGAATCCACAGGGACACTTTCATTCGTTCCAGCTCTAGAAGAGGACGGGTGAAAGAAGCAGCGCGCCCTGCATGGGCGCAACACAAGCACCGGCAAGAATATAGACGGAGGAACCAAAATGTCAAAGGAATGTTTTAACGTGTTTGATGAAATGTATAAGCGGAAGAAATTCACTTGGAGTGACGCGGTAAAGAAGGGCAAGGTCATCGCCATCTCGGGCACGGTAGCCACTGACGAGAACCATCGGACTCTTTACGCGGGCGATCTGAACGCCCAGATGCGCTATATATACGAGAGCGTCAAGAACCTCCTTGAAAAGATGGGCGCAAGCATGGACGACGTCATTAAGACGACGGATTACATTACGCCGCAGGCGGTTCCCGATTACGTGAAAACCGCCGCGATAAGGAGGGAATATTTCAAGGAAGACAGCTACCCGGCCGCCACGGGAGTTGTGGTCCACAGTCTTTTGCGCCCGGACTGGCTTATCGAAATCGAATTTCTCGCCGTTTTGGACTGATTTGAGATTAATGTTGAAAAGTTATTGACTTTTTTAGCGATAGAAATAATAATGTCTAAGATAAGGGAAAAACCCAAGCTGGGCAACGGGTCCGGAGGAACGCTCCGGAGGTGTAGTTTAGGTTGGTCGGGCCGCCATCCTGGAGATACAACTTCAGGATGGCTTTTTTATTGCTGAGATAACGAGGACAAAGAACATCACAAGAAAATAGAACAGCGGGTTCAGGGATTTGTTGTTTCCCTGGAGGTGTAGTTTAGGTTGGTCGGGCCGCCATCCTGGAGAATTCTCCAGGATGGCTTCTTTTTGAAAGGCCAAAAACAAAAAAAAGGGGGGGGGGTAAGGGAATGGACTATTTTGCAGTGATCATGATAGTCGTGGGAGTAGTGGTATTGGGCGGCATGTTCAGCATTGTGCTGTGGCAAAGCAGGAAGAAATAATACAATAAGGAGGCTCCAATGGTAAAAAAGGGGACCATTTGTGCTCTCGGGATCATGCTTTTTTTTGCGGGATATGCCATGTGCTTCGATGAGAAGCAGCTTCTACAGCTGAAGAAAACGAGCAACTGCGCCAAGTGTGACCTTTCAAACGCAAAGCTGTCGGGTCTCGATCTTTCCTATGCGGATTTATCCTCTGCAAATCTCTCGGGAGCCGACCTCTCGGGTGCGACGCTGTATGGCGCCAACCTCGGTGGCGCAACCCTTACAAAGGCAAATCTCACGGAAGCGAACCTGTACGATGCAAACCTTTTAAAAGCCCAGGTGAAAGATGCAAACTTCTCCAAGGCAAACCTCTACAATGCAGTCTGGACCGATGGAAAGAGATGCGGGCAGGGTTCCACGGGCGTGTGCAAGTAGCTATTAAGGTACCGAACCGTTGTGCTGCCGGTAAAGAGAACCAAGTGCTATGTACTTATGCCACACACAGGGTGAAGAGGAGTATCGGCATGGTTTAGATGCAATAAGCCGTGACACATAAGAAAAGAATCAAGAGGGTCCAGGTTGTATCTCTGGAGGGTAACATAGCTGGATAGTCGGGCCGCTATCCGAAAGTCGCATTTCGGGTAGCGGCCTTTGTTTTGACAACTATAGGGAGGTTATATGGAAGTAACACCCGATCTCACGGATGCGGGCAGAAACAACAGCAACGCTGAAAAGAAAAAGCGGACATGGGGAAGCCTGTTTATTGATTTCATGGTAAGTGGCGGCATTATTGTGCTCGTCGTGCTCGTGGCCGCACTTGCTCTCGTTATCAATCTATTGATTATTGATTAAGAGCGTTCCGCAGCATTAATTCCACTTCGGTGTAGCCGCAGGAGCAATTTTGGTGGGGTTATCCATGAGCTCGCACAAGGTATGATCAGCACTCCCGATGAGCGCCATATCAGGTTTTCCACGGAAAAAAGAGGATATTTAAGCACTCGGTCAAATCGTCCGATAATAGGCGTGTAAGCAAACCGCAGATAACAAAGAGAAAGCGCAGCAAAAAATCTGTGGTGCACGGACTACGATCCGAGGATCGTGGAACAGGCCATTGTCCACATCAAAAAAACAGACGGAGGAAGTTTCCTGTGAAGCTGATCACCATTCGTTCGCGATTGATAATCCTTTCTTGTGTCGGACTTCTTGCAATATTTGCAACCGTGGTTTTCTCCTACATCATTGCCATTCGCGAGATAAAAAGCGTAATGGAAACAGATATCCTGTCCGTTGCCGAGGCGCTGCAGAAGAGTCTTGATTATGTCGCGACAACCAGGCCGGAAGCCATTCACGATGACGATTTCAAGAAACGGATCAACAGCATAAAGATAGGCAAAAGCGGCTACGTGTATATCATCGATGAAAACGGCATTCTCCTCGTCCATCCTACCGCACAGGGCAAAAGCCATGCGGGCATCAAGCATCAGGACCATATAAGAACGCATAAAGAGGGAGGATTGACGGCCTTCACGGCCACGACGACGGGACAGGACAAGCTTGTGGCCTTCCGCTACATAGAACCCTGGAAGGCGTGGGTTGTCCCGGGAGTCAATAAGGCCGATTATTTCGAGGCATTAACGAGTTCTTTCTTGAAATGGAGTATCGTATTCGCGCTCGTCACCGCTGCCCTGCTCGTGTTTCTCAGCAGCCTCATTACACGCAGCGTCACTGCTCCGATGCAGAAGGTGATCGGTGTGGCCGATCGTATGGCTGAGGGAGACCTGTCGATGGATATCGAGGTGAAGGGCAACAGCGAAACAGATCAGATGCTTCAGGCGATCAAGAACATGGTGGTGCGCTTGAGAGGCATTGTGGCTGAGGTTAAAGGTGCCGGTGGCCAGATAGACCATGCATCGGAGCAGCTCCTCGATATATCGGGGCGCATGTCGAGCAGTGCCGAGAATGCCGCTTCAAAGGTCGAAAGCATCGCGACAGCAGGAGAAGAGCTGGCAGCCACGTCATCGCACATCTCGGATAATTGCAGGGAAGCAGCCGAATCATCCGGACAGGCGCAGGTATCTGCCCGACAGGGTGCGGAAATTGTTCATCGCGCCGTGGCCGTTATGGACCGCATCGCGACGCGGGTTGAGGACTCGGCGCGGGCAATGACAGATCTGGGGTCGGCATCCGACCAGATAGGAACGATTATCGGCACGATCAATGATATCGCCGACCAGACCAATCTTCTGGCCCTGAACGCCGCAATAGAGGCGGCCCGGGCGGGGGAACAGGGGAGAGGGTTCGCGGTCGTGGCGGACGAAGTGCGGAAACTCGCCGAGAGAACGAGTGCGGCCACCCATGAGATAGGGATGATGATAAAGGCCATCCAGGATGAGACCAAGGCGGCTGTGACATCCATGGAAGAGGGTGTGCGCGAGGTACAGGAGGGGACCCGGGAGGCGGCCGTCTCGGGAGATGCCCTGAACAGCATCATGGAACAGGTAGACGCGGTCAATCTTCAGGTGAGCCAGATCGCCTCGGCGGCGAACCAGCAGAGCGCCACTACATCCGAAATCAGCAATCATGCCCAGGAGATGGCGAAAACCATGCACATATCGGCAGAAATTGCTCAAAAGTGCGCCGCGTCGGCAAATGGCCTGGCAACACTTGCACGTGGCCTGAATACGGCAATGATGCAGTTTAAGCTACCTTCGGCTTGATGGCCCATTTCTACGGCAATCTCCTGAAGTATCTTCTTCAATCGCATCGCCACTGTTCCCTTTAAGACAGCTGAGATAGAGAGAGCAGACCGAGACGATTGCGGATTACGGGCTTTCGTCGGGTAGGTGATAAATTCCTCGTTTTAAGGTATATTTAAACATACCGTACATTCAGGGAGAAGAAATGGCGCAAAAGAGCAAAACAAGAGAATATATCGAATCGCTTCTGATTGCAGCGCTTATCGCCTTGGTCGTTCGCAGCTTTGTAATTCAGGCGTTTAAAATACCTTCCAGTTCCATGGAACCCACCCTTCTCGTAGGCGACCATCTTCTCGTCAACAGATTGAGCTACGTCGTGAAGGTACCCTTTACCGATATCGTTATCATGAACCTGGGCAATCCGGAGAGGGGCGACGTGGTGGTCTTCAGATACCCTGTCGACAAAAGCAAGGATTTCATAAAGAGGGTAGTCGGAAAAGAGGGTGACGTCGTGGAAATAAAGGACAAGAAACTCTATCTCAACGGCCGGAAAGTTGACGATCCCAACGCGCATTTTGCCGAAGACGGTGTTATCCCCGGCGCATTCTCTCAAAGGGACAATTTCGGCCCTATCACTGTTCCGAAGGGTTCTTTTTTCGTGATGGGTGACAACAGGGACCGGAGCCTGGACAGCAGGTTCTGGGGGTTCGTAAAGAAGGAAGACCTGGTTGGACGCGCCCTCATCCTCTATTTCTCTTTAAACAACCGCCCCAGTAACGTTCTGCATTATGTGAGATGGGAAAGAATGGGAAAGCTTATACGCTGAATCTGAGACTGTTTTCACTATCAAGATCCAGTAAAAAGAGGTATCATAGACAATTATGAAGGCTTTTCTGATCGCCGCCTCCCTATTCTGCCTGATCGCTTCTCCGGCTTTTCCGGCAAAGGCATCTTCCGGCTCATCCCTCCTGGATTTCATAAAAGGTTACAGGGACGCACAGGCAGGCAGGTACGATAGTGCCATCGAGTATTACAGGTCAGCCCTTTCTCTTGACCCTGGTTCGGCCTCCATCAGAACGGAGCTTGCCCTTCTCTACGTGAAGAAGGGAGAGTTCAACAGGGCAGAAGCGCTGCTCAAGGAATCGGTCCAGGCGGAGCCGAAGAACCGCCATAGTCTGCTGCTCCTTGCCGGCCTTTATTCCTCAAAGAACGAGTTCGATAAAGCGCGGCATCTCTACGAGCAATGCATTTCGCTCGACAAGGAGGACACGGAGGCCTATCTCCTGCTTGGGTCCATCAATATAGCCCAAAAGAAATACCCGGAAGCAATCGATGTGTACGAGAAGGTCCTCGGTTACGACGACAACAACATCATGGCCCTTTATTATACCGGAAGGCTTTACGGGGAGCTGAAGCAGTATGACAAGGCGAGGACATATTACGAAAAGCTGCTCGTCCTCAAGCCCACTTTCGAGCTTGCCCTGCTCGATCTCGGCACCCTTTCTGAAATGGAAGGTAAACTCGATGCGGCCGTCGACTATTACCAAAAGGCCATCCAGGCCAATCCGGCAGGCAAAAAGGCAAGGTCGAGAATAGCTGCCATTTATATTCGGAAAAAGGATTATGATAAGGCGATCTTTGAGTTCGAGAAACTCTCCGACCTCGATCGCGAGGACCTCTCGGTAAGAGAGAACATCGGGCTTCTTCATCTGGAAAAGGGGAGGTATGAGGAGGCTATTCGTGAATTCAGCCTCATTCTTGCCTCAAGACCCAAGGACGACAAAGCCCGCCTGTATCTGGCAATGGCATTGCAGGAAAAGGGAGATCCCAAAGCGGCCCTGGCGGAGCTGTTTAAGATGAACCCGAAATCAGAGGAATTCCGGGCCGCAACAAGAAGCATGCTTCCCCTTTACATCAAGGCGGGGCTTGTTGATGAGGGCATCCGCAGGACCGAGGGTCTCATTGCGACCGACGGGAAGAATACCGACCTGTACATGTTGCTGTCAGGCTTGTACGAAGAGAAGACGGACTATGGACGGAGCATCGCCGCACTCGAAAACGCAAAAGCGATAGAACCGGCAAACATAGAACTCCTGTATCAGTTAGGGATGCTCTTTGAAAAGAAGGGCGACAACAGCACTGCCATGAAATACATGGAAGAAATCCTGGCGCTCGAACCGGATAATGCCGGGGCTCTCAACTTTATCGGTTACAGCTACGCAGAAAAAGGCATCAACCTGGACAAGGCCGAGGCAATGATAAGAAAGGCGCTCGAAAAAAGGCCTGAAGACGGCTACATCCGGGACAGCCTCGGTTGGGTCTTTTACAGCAAAGGGGAGTATCAAAAGGCGCTGGCCGAGATCCTCAAAGCCCAGGAGTTGGTGGCCGATGATCCCGTTATTGCCGAGCACCTGGCAGACACCTATGGAAAGCTGGGTCAATATGACAGGGCCGTCGATTCGCTTCACAAGTCAATTCGCCTGGAGAAAAAGGAGGAGCGCAAGAAGCTCCTCGAAGAGAAACTAAAGATTTTCGAGAAACAGCGTCAGTGAAAAGGCTTTCCCTGCTCTTCCTGCTCTTCCTCGTTGCCGGATGCGCTCTCATACAGAAAAAGGCTGAGATCGTCCAATGGCCGTCGGATGTCGCCTTTCTTGAGGGTGAGGGTGACATCGATACGGCGTGGAAGAAGGAAAGGTTTTCCGGCTCCTTTGTTATCAGGATGGAATACCCCGATATTCTGCTCCTGGAAGTTTTCGGCCCCTTCGGGCAAACCCTCGTCTACGTGAGCAAGGAAGCTGACCGCTTTCTCCTTGTTGCCGGGGAGGAGAAGACGACGGACGAGGCGCTGTTCAGGAAAACATACGGCTTTAGCGTGCAGCAGTTCATTGATGATCTCGCCCTCAAAGGGCAAACAAACGAAACCCCGGAGGGATCGGTTGCCGAGCGCCGGGGCTACAAGGTCATCTACAGCCAGGACAACCGGGGCAGAAGGAAAATGTGCTGGCAGGGTGCGGAAGGAAGAATTTGCCTCACCTTCAGCGATATAAGTTTCGTCAGGCAGTGATGCCCAGGATAGTAGCGGGAAGCTGCAACAGCTATGACCTGCCGCAGCTAAAGGAATTTCTCACCAAAGCCCTCTCCGAGCTCAATTTTTCCTTCAAAAATCTGAAAGTTCTCCTGAAGCCCAATCTTCTGAGCGGGAAATCACCCAGGAGGGCGGTGAATACCCATCCCCTTCTGGTTCGCGCAACGGCAGAGGTCCTCCTCGAGCGGGGTTGCTCGCTTTCCGTAGGCGATAGCCCCGGATTCGAGTCGACAGAAAAGGCGCTCGAAAGGTCCGGCATCATGGAGGTGGTTCGTCCGCTGGGGATCGATGTGGCGGCGTTCAGAAAGAGGGTGATAAAGAAGATCGATTCCGGCATATCTCCTTACCGGGAGTTCGTGTTCGGCGAAGATCCTCTCGACTATGATCTCGTGGTGAACATGCCAAAATTAAAGACCCATGTGATGATGGGCCTCACCGCAGGGGTAAAGAATACGTTCGGCTTTGTCCCGTCCCTCGATAAGGCCAGATGGCACCTCAGATGCGGGACGGACAAGAATCTCTTCGCTTCCGTCCTGATGGATATTCACCGGATCGCCAATCCCGGGTTAACCATTCTTGACGGGATAGCGGCCATGGACGGCGATGGGCCTTCCCATGGCCGGGTTCGGCACCTCGGTCTCATTGCTGCCTCAGACAATGCCTTCTCCCTGGATGCCTTTCTTGAAAAGGCCCTTTCCTTTCCCTTTCCGACCCCCATCTCCTCCCTGGCAGAAGAGAGAGAGGTGCTGCTAGAGGCAAAAGTAGTGGATCTCGGTATGCCCCGGGTGACCGATTTCAAAATGCCTGAAACAATGAAAGTAGACTTCAATCTTCCGTCAGTGGTCAGAGAGACGGCCAGGAAGGTGCTTTTGAGAAAACCCAAATACCGGGCGAAAGACTGCAACATGTGCCGGACTTGCGCGGACGTCTGCCCTGCAAAGGCCGTTGTTATTCACGATAATGGGGTCAGATTTGACTACGCGAAGTGCATCAGGTGCTACTGTTGCCATGAGATGTGTCCCACCGGTGCAATCAGGTCGTAACCGCTAAACCATAATCAAACCGGAACTTATGTTGAGGGCCTTGCGTCCCCTCCCGCAGCAAAGCTGCGGAGCCTCCCCCTCAAGCACACTCAGACCATCACATACGAACTGGTACCGACGGCAATAATATCATCCTCGTCATTTTTCAGTTCAGTCCTTATAACTGCAATTTTTCTCCCCGTTCTCAAGCTACAGGCCTTTACGACAAATTCCCTCCCTATACCGGGACGCAAAAAATCCACACGGAGGTCAAGGGTGCTTAACCAGTCAGCCATTTCAAGTTTTGCCCGTAACCTCTTATGGGCCGTTCTTTTTTGAATGGCCATGAATGCTGACAAGCCACCCGTGACGTCAATAACGGACGAGACAACACCGCCATGCAACATTTGGCGTGAATCGTGACCAAACAGATCATCCCGCATCTCAAACGTAGTTATAACGCAATCATGGCTAATCGATTTCACTCTGAGGCCGAGCAACTTGTTAAATGGAATCTTTTCGTTGAAGTGCTCACTAATGGCTGATAATAGTTGCTTATCGTTTGTTGGGCTGTCCATTATGTTCCCTCCGGATTAAGTATGGATGCAAGCAACATCGATTTAATTCTGCCGCTTCCTTCTTAAGGCTGTTTGGAAGCCGAGGCAATCGGAAATCGTCTTCTGCTAAAATGGGAGCAGCATATGCTGCTCCCATTTATAATTGGCTATTGGCGTTAAGCACCATTGCTACTTCTTTTTGGGTTTCAAACCCCTCTCTTTCGCCACTTTTCTCAGTTCCGCATAGATCTTTAAGTGCTCGATCTCGTCTGCGGGGCACACCTCATTGCACCTGCCACACTGGATGCACTCGAAAAGACCGTTCTGGACGGCTTCGGAGACTCTATCCGCCTCGTCGAACGGATCGTAGTAGCGCAACGCAGTTGCAACGATCCCCGCAGGACCGATGAATTTTTCCTGGTCTTTCTTTTCATTGATGACCGGACAGGCCGCCACGCACGACAGACATCGACAACACCATTCGATTGCGCCTATTTTCCGGGCCAGCACCGGATCCATCGGTGCCAGTATCTTATCTCTGTCCGTGACCGGCTTTTCGATGACCCTTGTCAATATTCTTCCGATAGCATCATGGACCTTGCTCTTATCGACAATGAAGTCACGTATTACCGGGAAACCTCTCAGTGGTTCAAGGGTATTCCTCTGGTTCTTTACGTGGGTAAAGCATGCCATCGCCGGCTCACCATTGAGCATCAGGGCGCAGCGTCCGCAGACCCTCCCCCTGCAACTGTAGTCAAAGGCTACCGGTTCGTGTTTCTCATGAATATAAACGATCGCTTCGAGAACGGTCATATGTTTTTTCCAGGGAACCTCATAGGTCTTGTAGTGAGGTTCGGCATCCCTTGTCGGGTCGTATTTCAAGATCGTTACCTGCATAATGGATCACCTCCTTCTATTAAAGCCCCTTTTCCAATATATTTCTCACTTTTTCAGGGGAATACTCCAAACAGACGATGGGCCTCTTTTCCAATGCCATTTCATCGTTAACCTTTTTCACGGCTATATTGCACAGCCATTTGTCGTTATCCATTTTGGGGAAATCCGTTCGGAAATGGGTTCCCCTTGACTCCTCCCTCATGAGGGATGCCCGGCAATTCGCCTGGGACACGTCCATCATGAAATAGTTTTCAATGGCCTGCTGCCATTCGACGTTGTATTGTTTAGTGTCATTACGCAAAGCCATTCTGGGGAGATCTTCGTTCTTTATGCGATCGAGCTCCTTTACGGCCTCCTTTATGGCGTCACCACTCTTAATGGCGCCTAAAGCCTTGTAGCAGGCCCTTTGCATTGCATGTCTCACGTCGTGAGGAGTGAGCGACCTGGCGACCTTCCTGACCCTCAGCGCATGAATCCGCGCGTATTCCTCATGCACCGGCTTCCAGTCGATCTTCTTTACCTTGGGAGCGCGCCGGGCATATTGAGCCGCATTCTTTCCGGCCAGAATCCCTCCGTTAATGGTGCTTCCGGACGTCGACTCAAAGCGTGCTCCCCTGGAGCCGCCGCCTACGCCGAAATATAACCCGGGGATCTCTGTCGAGAACGTCTCGTCGATGATCGGATGCCCTTCGGATTCATATTGTTCAAGAGCTACTTCCAGCATTATCTTTGTCACATCGATGCCGAATCTCTCTTTGTAAGGCTTGATGTTCCGGGAATACACTTCTCTTTCGTAGAGGCTTTTCTGCGCTTCAGGGTGCCGCAAGTCGAGGTATACCCCGCCGTTGGGGCTGCCTTTTCCCTCCAGTACCCTCTTTGCTATCTCCTGGGAGAAACGTCCCCGGTCCATCTGGCTCAGGGGGATATCTCTGAGCCAGTATTTTCCATCCTTGTCGCACATATACCGATACTCCAGGTCGTCCGCGGCAAACCCTCCATTGCAGGTGGCGGCAAGGCCTTCCGGATAGATATTCATGGCGTCATTTTCCACAAATTCCATGTCAATCAGCCTGCAGCCGTGATTATAGGCGATGGCGTCCATGTCCCCGGTGTTATCGGGGCTGTTGATGCTCACCGGAGCGACTGATATCCAACCGTAATTCCAGGGGGCGGGACCCGCCGCTCCGACAACTGCTTTTGCCCTGAACACACGAAAGGTGCCCGTGGTGATATTGAGACCCATGGCGCCGATGCATTTGCCGTCCTGAACAAACAAGTCCGTGATCATGGTCCGGTCGACGACTTTGATTCCGTGTTTGATCATCTCATCCTGGTCGTGACGGGGAAAATAATTGTAGAGCACCTTTGCCCCGCGGGCAGGCTTTTCCAAGATGTACGTGGTCCCGTCAGGATTCCTGAAATAAGTTGTCGTGCCACGGTTAAAAAGGTACTGGTCCATGTTGAGGTCATTCCAGTTATCGATGAGTGCTTTCATCACCTTTTGATTGATCATACCGAAGGAACTTTTGATGCAGAAGTCAGAGGTGATCTTCTTGTTGATCAGGTACCGGACAATGATGCCCCAGTTCATGCCAGCGCCGCCGCTGGCCCTAAACGGTCCCTTGTCTACGACCAATACGTTGGCGCCTTCACCGTATGCCGAAAAGGCTGCATTGATCCCGGCCAGACCGCTGCCGACCACAAGGACATCCGTGTCATACACTTCGTAAGGGAGATCGTAGGGCAAATTCGTTTTGTAAATCGTCTTGGAAGCCCCCTTTTCGGGGGCGGCTTCGCTGGCCACAGGGGGTAGTGCTGCAGCCAGGGCTGCAGCTCCGACCATCAAGCCCGCGCCTTTGAAAAAACTTCGACGGGACATGCCTTTCTTGTCTTTATCGTCCTTCTCACCCATTTCCTTTGCTCCTTTCGTTAATTCTTCGTCCTTCTCGTCCATGATTCTTTGCTCCTTACCGTTGATATGTATGCAAAGCAGTTCACGACAACTTCGAAACTACCGTTCGAGAGTCCGTGGTCGATCAAACCGAACCGTTACGGCGCGTCTCCTTCCATTCCTTTGCACTGCCTGCCGCTTCGGCACTTTTCTTACAAGTAAAGCAAGAAATGTGCCGGATTGTAACTTTTATTTGCCAGTTATTTCGCTAACTTACGTAAGAACTTTGCATACACGACCTGTTTTGTGCTATCGTAGGTGAAGACAATAAATGACAAAATAGGACACTGTAGGCCATGCTTAATGAAGATTGGAATAACTATACCCGAGAAACCATGCAGGAGGTCGTCGACACCATGCCTTGGTCCGTATCTATTTACGACCCGGACGGGCGTATTGTCATGGTGAACCGCAAGCTTTGCAGCAACGTCAAGGCCAAGCCGGAAGAGTGGATCGGGAAAACCGCCCAGCAACTCAAGGACGAGGGATATATTGACAGGACGATCGTCACCGAGGCAATGGAAACGCGAAAAAAGTCGTATGGCACTACCCGCTCGCGAACAGGTGTGGAAGGGTTGTCGGTCTGTCAGCCTGTGTTCGCAGAGAACGGGGATATAAAATTTTTCGTGGTCTCTTCACCTGTGCTCAAGGACCTCGAGGAGATCGGGGCAATCATTCAGGCCCAGCAACACCAGGCGAATCTCTATGTCAGGGAGATAGAATATCTACGGAATATGATGTTCCTCAACCCGGACGGTATCTTCGAGAGCCCGTGCATGAAGACCATCCTTCAAACCGCACGGAAGATCTCCCGGATGGATTGCACCGTGCTTATCACCGGTGAATCGGGTGTGGGCAAGGAAGTGGTCGCCAAGATCATCCATCACAACAGCATGCGCAAGAACGGGCCCTTTATTCCCATTAACGTCTCGGCGATCCCCGAGAGCCTCCTGGAATCGGAGTTATACGGCTATACAAGGGGAGCCTTCACCGGGGCGCTCAAGGAGGGGAAAATCGGGCTTTTCGAGGTCGCCAACGGGGGAACGCTCTTTTTGGATGAGGTAGGCGATATACCGCTCGGTATGCAGGTGAAGATTTTACGGGCGATCGACAGCGGAGAGATCACCAGGGTGGGCGATACAACGGTACGCAGGATGGACGTCAGGATCATTGCGGCGACTAACAGGGACCTGCGCGAGGAGATCAGGAAGGGGACGTTCCGGGAGGACCTTTATTATCGGCTGAACGTTGTGCCGATACAGATCGGCCCCCTGCGTGAAAGGTCGGCCGATATCTGGCCCCTGTGTTCGTACTTCCTCGAACGGATAAATCACAAATACCGCATGCGCAAGACACTCTCTCCCGAAACACTCAACAGATTGAAGATGTATGACTGGCCTGGCAACGTCCGCGAGTTGCGCAACGTGATCGAGCGGCTCGCCCTGCTCTCGAATCAGGACGAGATATCCATCGACGATGTACAATCGTTTACCGGCATATCCCTTGCTCCAAAGAGATCGACATCCGCGCTTCAGGAGTATGAGGACTACGAACAGTCCCGCATCCTCGCAGCCCTCAAACAAGCGGACGGGAATAAGACGAAGGCTGCGAAGCTCTTGAACATGCACCGGTCGAAACTCTATCGAAAGCTGCGGGGATAGAATAACCCAACTTGCTTCTTCCTACAAATATCCCGGCCCTTTAGAATTGCAACCACTTACCGCTGGTGTACCCCCGAATCCGCGAAGTCGGGATAGAGAAAGCATTGATACGGCTCATGTTGGGAGTGCGTCAACTGAAACTGCAGGTTTTGGGCTAAAGAGCCGAGGTCCTCGGTGAGGGCCTGTCCAGAACCTCTCTCACCTTTTCGAGCAGTGTCTCTCTTGATAATGGCTTTGAAATAAAATCGAATTGCTTTTCCTCAATCCCCTTGTCGAGGACAACATCCCTGGTGTAGCCGCTTGTAAAGATCACTCTGACGCCCGGCTCGATCTTGCTGATCTCGTCATACGTTTCTCTCCCGTTCTTCCTGGGCATCACAGAGTCAAGGATCAGGAGATCGATGTTATTGTTCTTTTTGAATTTCTGTAGAGCATCCTCCCCGTCGGACGCCTCGACAACCGTATACCCGTGTCCGGTCAGCATTTCGGTGATGAGCCGTCTCACGTCATTGTTGTCTTCTGCCACGAGGAGCGTCTCTTTTCCTCTTTTGATCTGTTTCGGACCTTGGTTCTCTTCCCTGAATTCCGCCTCAACCCTTGGTAGGTAGATATGGAATGTAGTTCCCATGCCCAATTCGCTGTATACGTTGATGTGACCGTTATGTTGCTTTACTATGCCGTAAACGGTGGAGAGCCCCAGGCCCGTGCCTTTTCCGACTTCCTTTGTCGTAAAGAACGGTACAAAGAGTTTGTCCTTTGTCTCCTCGTCCATGCCCACTCCCGTATCTGAAACGGACAGGAGTGCATATCGACCGTGTTGGCTTATCCCGTGCATCTGAATAGATTCCCTGTCGAGATTGATCAGTCCCGTCTGTACGGTAAGGGTTCCTCCCCTAGGCATGGCATCCCTTGCATTCGTCGCCAAGTTGAACAGAATCTGGTCGATCTGGGTAATATCGACCATAACGGTATGTTCCCCGGCATCGAGGAGGGTCTTAAGCGTAATGTCCTCAGTAAGAAGCCTTTTGAGAAGCTTCTCCGTTCCTCGCACGACATCGTTCAGATTTACCGGACTCAGGGATATGGGTCGCTGCCTGCTGAAAGCCAGAAGGCTCTGGGTGAGATTTGTTGCCTTTTCTGAAGCAGACAGTATGTGATCGACATAGGCCCGCAAGGGGTTGGTCTTATCCATTTTCATCTGCAGGAGTGTCCCGTACCCTGAAAGAACAGTGAGAATATTGTTGAAGTCGTGCGCAATCCCTCCCGCGAGGGTGCCTATTGCCTCCATCTTTTGCGACTGACGCAGTTGCGACTGCAACTTGGCCCTCTCTTCTTGAGCCTGCTTGCGCTCGGTGATGTTCTCGCAGATGCCTTCGTAATAGAGAACGGCTCCATCTGGGTTTCGAACTGTTCGGGCTTTGACGGAAACCCAGATGGGCTTGCCGTCCTTTCGAACAAGTTGGTGCTCGAAGCTCGCGATTGTATCCGATTTCTTGATTGTCTCAATGAACAAAAGACGCTCTCTATGATTCGCATACAGCCGGTCTGAGTTGTTCACCGGGCTTGTCACCAGCTCTTCAGAGGAATCATAACCGAACATATGGGCAAAAGAAGGGTTGACGTTGATAAACCTCCCTTCAGGAGTGCTCTGAAAAATACCTTCGACAGCCCTTTCGAAAATGTCACGGTACTTCTCCTCGCTTTCCCGGAGGGCCTGCTCTGTCTCCTTACGTTCGGTGATATCGCTAAATGAAACAAGCATCCTCATCGGCATTTCGCCGCCGCTCGGAATGACGGCGCATTTCACAAAGAGATGCAGCTTTCGTCCGTCGAGCCTAAAGTTGACCACTTCGCTTTCAAATTCCTTGGCCCCCTGGAACAGGCTCACGAAACCTCTTCTGAGCGGACCCATGGTTTCCTCGCCAAGTGTTGCTTTCAGGTTGTCCATGAGCTGCTGTTTGTTCGAAGCTCCAAATAACGCAACAGCCGCCTTGTTAACATCGATAACCTTGATAAGTGAGGCCGCATGGCTTACTGCTTCCGGGTGCTCATCAAAATACTTGCCGATGTCGCTTACCCCGGAAAGATATATCGATTCAAAGTACTCCCTGACGGCTGAAAAATCTTCCTCCCACAGGGCAACAGGAGAATCGTCAAACAGGGTGCGATATCGTGTCTCGCTTATAAGGAGGGATTCCTCCGCCTGCTTGCGGTCTGTGATGTCCCTTACGATTGCCTGAAGCACGATCTCGTCACCCAAAGCAACACGATTAAGACTTACCTCGGCGTCAAAAGGCGTCTGGTCGTACCTGCAATGCCTCCATTCAAATAGCTGGTCCTCTCCGGCCAGTGCCCGGCGTATTCTCTCCTTGGCCTTTTCACTCGATCTGCGGCCGTCTGATTGAAAAGGTGGAGAAAAATCATAAGGGTACCTGCCCGCAAGCTGTTCTTTGGTGCATTGGAACATCCTGGAGGCCACCATGTTGCAGTCGGCGAACTTGCCGTCCTTAAGAATGAATATCGCATCCTGAGCGGTGTCGAACAGCGTCCTGTATTTCAGCTCGTTAGCCTGAAGTGCCTCCGTCACCCTTTTCTGTTCGGTAATTGCCCTCGCGAGCTGCAAGTTGCTGTAGCTCAGTTTGGAGACAAGCGCGGAGAATTTGGAAAGGAAATTCATGAAACGGTCTACTTTATCACGGCTGAAGCGGCGTACGCGTTTGGCCGCACTGATATACTGCTCCTTGTCAAATCCGTATTCCTCCGCCTGCCGGGCAAATATCTCGTAATCCACGTCTTCATCGTCGTAAAAGAACTGGCCGAAAAACACATTCCCTACGTGCTTTCCGGCGATTTTAAGAGGGGTAAAGACATCCCACATGTTGTTCTTGCACTTGTAGGCCAGGTACGTGCCTTCAGGCGGGTTTTGAGCGAAGCAGAGGTTGCTCTCGATACAGTTCCGGGCGGTTTCCGGATGGACCCGGTGATATTTGGCGCAAATATCCTCCCAGCCTGTAGATACTATGATGTTCCCTTTCCGGTCAACGATCGAAAGACCCATGTTGGTCAATTTGTAGAGCGCATCCATGCAGGATTGGATGGCAGGCGCATCGATGACATTGATCAGTTCTTCGTCGCTAATCCCGCTGCCGGGAGAAAGGATCGTGTCAAGCTTCAGTCTCAGCCGTTCCTCGCTCTCCCTGAGCGCTTTCTCGGCCCGCAAGCGCTCTGTTATATCTGACAAGGTGAAAATGAAAGAACCGTTGTCGACCGGCGCTGTCTGGGTGAGCACATCCAGAATGCTGCCGTCCTTTCTCACGAACTTGTATTCGGCCTGTCCCTGGCCGTAGAGCATCTTGCCCGTTGCCCTGAACTCTTCATCCGTCCGGAAGAACATACGGGTAGATTTACCTTTTAATTCTTCCAGGTCGTATCCGGACATACGACAGAAGGACTCATTTACCCATTCGACAGTTCTGTCTTTCACCCGACCGATGCCTATGGGCGATGCGGCGAGGATTGCCTGAAGCGACTGCTCCGATGCTATTACCTTCTGTTCGGCAAGCTTTCGGTCAGTAACATCCTGGGCATTGATGATGAGAGAGATCTCACCTGAGCTATCTGTCACGCATTTGCTTATGCCGTCCATATAGCGCCAGGAGCCGTTTTTATGCCGGATACGTATCTCTACACGCTTGGCCGGCACCGTCGGATTGAGCATCCGGTTCTTGATGGCCCCAAGAAAAAGCGGTACGTCGTCGGGATGGACGAATTCCAGGCTGTTCTTTCCGATCCCCTCCTCGGGCCGATACCCAAGCGATCGTTCCGCAGAAGGGCTTGTGTAACGAATTACACCAGCCGAGTCCACTATAAGGATAACGTCTGACATGTGTTCGATGAGCGTAGAGAAGTATCTGTCTGCGGGATTCAACCGGCTGCTCCTGAAGGAGACCTATGCTGCAGGATTTCCAGGACGCCTGCGGGTGCGGAATGGAGGACTGGGTGAAGGAATTTCATGCCTTACCTCGAAGACAGACGGGAGGCCTACCAGGCCGAGGCCCTGGCGCTCGTAACCGACCTCAACCGTAAAGTACTCCAATAAGTTTTCGTCCGGTTTAAAAATGTCTTAAGTCACGTCAGGATTATATTATTTTTTAAAGGAGAATTGACAATAAACGTCCGTGTTCCAAGGAGGGAAGAAACAGGTGGGATCGTGCATTCGAGGCAATGAACACCTATAATTATCTTATATGAATCAGGCTGATAGTTTTGACGTTCGTTTCAACGAATTTCGCGAGTCGATAAGAAGAATTGCCGAAGAGAGCGCCCGAGAAGGGGAAAAGCATCTGGAGCAGGATGAACATTCCCTTGAGCTCGCTTTTCATGAAGGCGAAACGGGAAGTTTCGAACTGGCCCTGGATTACCTGAACGAGATAGCGGAAAAATCACCTTCGATTCCTGCAAACAGCATCGAGGAGGCCTACGTCGGTCTTCTCCTTTCATACAAGAGAATGAAGGGTAATCTTTCTGCCCTCGATAGAATCCTGAAGACCATGCAAGAAACCTTTGAATTGCCGACAGAGGAGGAACTCGAGCGGGGTCGGGGAGAACCTGAGGCGCGGATAAAATAACCGCTGTGCCCGTCAGCACCGGCCGGTTGACCGGAAAGAAAAGCCTGCGCTATGGTTCCTTGTTGCGTTTTCCCGGCTTGTACTCTACGCCGTCAAAGAGGAAGCATCTAATATTCTTCATATCACCGAGAAGGTCAACCAGTGTTTTGATCGAAGCTTTGGATTTGATACACACTCCGCAGTCCGAACTGAGGGTTCTCGGCACCGGCACCACTTCAACATCTACATCTTGGGATTTGAGGAGCTTCTCTACCCTGAGCACTTCATGGATGGTGACGAACAGAATATAGTAAGATCTATTTTGAGGCAATACTTTTCAGGACCTCCAGCAGATGGCTGATGTGGGCGTCTTCAGTGAAATACCCTGGCGAGATGCGGATCGCGCCGCGGGGAAAGGTGCCGATAGTCTTGTGGGCGAGGGGAGAACAATGGAGACCGACCCTCACGCAGATTCCGGCCCGGTTGCATTCATATCCTACTTCGGAAGGCTCGACACCTTCGACATTAATGAGGATCACCGGAAGACTTTTGCTATTCAGCGGTTCGCCATAGATAATGACGCCATCGATGCCCCGAAGACCTTCGACGATTCTTTCCGTGGAAATCCTTTTCCTTCTCGCTATTTCCGCCTGACCCGTTTTTTCTATAAACCGGAGACCTCCGAGAAGACCCGCGATACCCGGCGTATTCGGTGTCCCTGATTCATATTTGTCCGGTAAGGCGTCAGGTTGCTCCGTGTATTCGGACTTGCTGCCGGTGCCCCCGAATTTCAGCGGAGTAAGCTCGATTCCTTCTCTAATATAAACCGCTCCAAGCCCCTGAATGCCGAATAAAGCCTTGTGGCAGGAGAAGCAGATGATATCGATCATGTCTTTTTGTACATCAATAGGTATGTTGCCGATGGTTTGACATGCATCGAGGATCAGGGTGCTATTTCCGATGGCGTCTCGTATCGCGTCCAGCGGCTGGACAGACCCGATTATATTTGAACCGTGGTTGATGATAACGGCTTTCGTCCTTCTCGTCACAGTTGCCCGGAGCACCGTGAGATCCAATTCTCCTGTCTCTCGACAGGGTACCACCGACACGTCGACATTTTTCGTCTTTTGCAGGAAATCGAGGGGCCTCATAACCGAATTGTGTTCCAAGGCCGTGGTCACCACATGGTCCTTCTCTTTCAGAAGCCCCAATATCGCGAGGTTCAGAGACTCCGTTCCGTTGCCCGTAAAAATGAGCCTTTCGGAATCCTTTCCATTAATGAAACCGGCAAGTTTTTCTCTCGCTTCATAAATAAGACGGGCCGCTTCTACCGATAGGGGATGACCGCCCCTCCCGGGGTTCCCCCCTATTTCGGTGAGGAATCGCTGGACGGCGTTTATGGTCTCTTCCGGCTTCGGAAAGGAGGTAGCCGCGTTATCGAGGTATATTATCAAGGCTTTAAGACTGTGGTTGACTCTGTGAGGGATGTGACGATTTCAAACATGTTGCTTATTCTGCCAACTTTCAGCTTCTCTTTTAGATGGTAAAAGTCGAGACACGTGCCGCATGAAAGGATCTCGACCCCAAGGTTTTCCAACTCCTGTAACTGGGCCAGCAGCTCGGAGCCTTCGGACGTAAGTTTCACTCCGGCGTTTACAAAAATGATTCGCCACGGCAAAGGGTTAAGTTCCTTCAACGTGAAGATAAAGGACTTCATTAGTATGGCGCCTAGCTGATCATCACCCCGGCCCAGCGTTTGGGCGTTGATAAAAGCGGTCACCTTCTTTTCCTGCTTTACCTCGGAAACCAACGTTTCTATTTTACCGACCACGAAAATATCCTCTCCCTGCGCATCAATGCTCACCCGGTATCCCTTTGATTCGAGAAATCTCTTCACGTTCTCGCGAGACACGTCATTGTCAACTGCGACCTTCAAATCTGTCGGAGCATGTGACTCAATAGCCTTCTTAGTTTCTATGACGGGTACCGGACAGGTTTTGCCCCTGCAATCAATAAAAAACATAGCTATAGTCTAAACGATAATGGGAGATTTGGCAAATAGCGTTTGTGAATAACAACAATGAAAGTTATAGAAAGGGCGACTCGACGATCTCCACACTAAATTCTTTGGTTTTTCCCGAATAAGCCTCAGGGAACACAATCGAGAAAGGCAGCTCCCGGTTCTTGTGTAGCACGAACGCTCCCACGTCGGACAGTCTGAAATCCGTTATCCTCTTTTGAATCTCCGATATATTCATCTGCTGGATTTCATCCTTCGAAAAGGAAAGACCGGCAAGGGCACGATGCTCTCCCAGTACTACGCCGCGAGCATCGAAAAGCTTTGCTTTCACGATAAGGTATTTTCGTGCCTTCGTCGACCCGTTGACAACGGAGCCTCTGATAACGAAAGCCCATCCGTCCTTCAACACCGTCTCCTGTCCCTCCATCTTCTGGATGCGGAGCCACCTGTCCCCTGCCCCGAGATGGTTGACCCAGTACACGTAGAAAGACAGGGCAAGAACGACGAGCACCGCCAAGGAGACGGCAAGCACGACTACCTTTCTGCGCCCGTTCCTCCGGCCTACTCCCTCCTCAACAACGAGCGGGGCGGGCGGCATCTGATCGCCTTGTTTACCGTCGAAATCCTGCTCGTAGACAAACACATGCTTACATTGGGAACATCGCATTTTTTGGTACGGGGATTTGACCAGTCCGTCTTCAAGCCTAAACTTACTTTTGCAAGAAGGGCAGGTAACGATCATGCAAAAACCTCGCAGAAAAAAGAAGAGGGGGGGATCCCCCCTCCCTTACTTATTCAGCTTCTTCTTGAATTCGTCCACGAGCTTGGGTACAACCTGGTTGTAGTCGCCCACTATACCGTAGGAAGCAATCTTGAAAATAGGGGCCTCGGCATCTTTGTTGATCGCGACGATGCAATCAGATGTCCTCATCCCTGCCAGATGCTGAATGGCGCCGGAGATACCGCATGCAATGTAGATTTTCGGCTTGACGGTTTTTCCTGTCTGGCCTACCTGATGCTCAACCGATATCCAGCCCGAGTCGACTGCCGCACGGGAAGCGCCAACTGCTCCACCCAGAACGTCTGCGAGCGCCTTAACAACGTTGAAGCCTTCAGCCTTGCCCATTCCTCTGCCGCCCGATACGATGATATCGGCCTCAACAAGGTTGACCGCTGATTCGGATTGCATGAACTGGACAATCTTGGACCTGATATCGTCTTCGGCGATGGCGAACGAGTCTTTAATGACTTCCGCGCTCTTCGACGCATCCTTCGCCGGCATCTCAAAGACCTTCGGCCGTACTGTCGCCAACTGCGGCTTCGACTTCTCGTTTACGTAGGTCGCCAGGTAGCTGCCGCCAAAAGCCGCCCTCGTGATCTTCATCGCCTTTGAACCGCCATCGATGGCAAGGCCGATGGCATCGGCGCCAAAACCTACATCAGCCAGGGCTGCTGTTGCTGCTGCCAGATCGGATCCCTGTGTGGTCGATCTGAAAAGCATGATGTCCGGCTTGTAGTTGGCGGCCAGGGCTGCCGCTGCTTTTGAATAGGCATCGGGCCTGAAGCCTTTGAAGGAGGAGCCGCTTACCGTATAGACCTTGCTGGCCCCGTAATAACCCGCTTCTTTGGCGATCTCATCCGCATTCTCTCCGATAACGAAAGCGCACGCCTTGGAGCCAAGCTCGCCGGCAAGCTTCTGGGCAACGCCAAGGAGCTCGAACGACATGGGCGTTGTCACGCCGTCTTTGTGCTCTATATATACCCATACATCATTGTAGTCTGCCATTGTAGTCTCCTCCTTATTTAATAACTTTCAGGTCGATGAGCTTACCGACGAGCGCGTTGGCGACCTCGTCAAGTTCGCCCTGCAGCATTTCGCCTGCAGTTCTTGGAGGCGGAGTTGTCAGTTCGATAACCTTACCGTGTGCTCCGGCTGCTCCCACTTTGCCCGCATCTGCACCGATCTCACCGGCATTCCAGACCGGAATCGGGATCTTGGATGCTTTTCTGATACCCATGAGATTCGGGAGCCTCGGCTCATTGATACCTTTTGCCACGGATACGACGGCAGGCAGTTTTGCCTCGACGACTTCAAGACCACCCTCAATAGCCTTCTGGACTTTTATCTTCTTGGCACCTGCATCGATCTCTTCCACCTTCCACACATAATTCAGCTGGGAGAAGCCGAGACGGGCTGCGATCTGCGAGCTTACCGCGCCCGTGCTTCCATCGGTCGACTGCTTGCCGCAGAAGACGACATCCACATCACCGATCTTCTCAATCGCTTTCGACAGTGCATAAGAAGTTGCCAGGACGTCCGATCCGGCAAAGGCGTCATCGCTCAACTGATGGACAGCGTCGACACCAAGGGCCAAGGCGTTTCTCAGAACATCCTGAGCCTTTTCGGGACCCATCGTGATCACGACTATTTCGGCATCATACTTCTCTTTTGTGAGAAGAGCCTCCTCAAGAGCGAACTCGTCAAAGGGATTCGTGACAGAGTCCATACTATCCCTTTTCAGGGTGCCCTTTGGGAGGTCCCACTTTACCTCAGCTTCCGTATCGGGAACCTGTTTTAAACACACAACTATCTTCACAGCGCCCTCCTTAAGATTTTTTATTATTGGCCATGGTATGTGGGCGTTCTTTTTTCAAGAAATGCCAGCATACCTTCTTTTTGGTCAGCCGTACCAAAACAAAGCCCGAAGGCCTCGGCCTCGAAATCAAGTCCGGAATCGATATCCAGGGCAAGGCTCTTGTTCACGCAAGCCTTCGCCAGCCTTATCCCGATGGGTCCCGCGGCCAGCATCTTTGCCGCGAGTTCTTGCACCGCTCCCATCAACTGATCATCAGGTACTACCTTGTTGACGAGGCCCATTTCATAGGCCTCCTGAGCTGTTATCGCCTTGCCCGTAAAAATGAGCTCCTTCGCCTTGGCAAGCCCGACCAGTTTTGCCGTCCGCTGCGTCCCTCCGAAGCCCGGCAGGATACCGAGAGTGACTTCAGGGAAACCTACCCTTGCCTTCTCGGAGGCATAAATAATGTCGCATGCCAGAGCCACTTCAAAGCCTCCCCCGAGCGCATAACCGTTAACCGCCGCAATAACCGGTTTGTTCAGTTTTTCGAGCATGGAGATAGCGAGATGGCCCTTCTGGGAAAAACTGAGCCCCTGAACCGGATTCATCGGCTGCATCTCCGCAATGTCGGCACCGGCGACAAAAGCTTTGTTTCCTTCACCCGTGACGATGACGACCTTAATGTCATCGTTGCACTCCAGTTCCTTTGCCACCGCAAGGAGATCGTCAAGCGTGGCGGAATTGAGCGCATTAAGCGCCTTAGGCCTGTTGAACTTAACGATGCCGATGTTACCCTGTATTTCAAGAATAACGTTCTCGTAAGGCATCCTAGGCCTCCCTTTCCACTATCATTGCCATGCCCTGGCCGCCGCCGATACACATTGTGGCAAGTCCGTATTTGAGTCCCAGTCTCGGCATCTGGTACATGAGGGTTGTAATCAGTCTGGCGCCGGTGCACCCGATGGGATGGCCGATGGAAATACCGCCACCGTGCATATTGGTCCTTGCAAGGTCAAGCTTCAGTTCCCTGATGTTCGAAATAGCCTGCGACGCAAAAGCTTCGTTCAGTTCGATCATGTCGATCTGATCGATGGCCAGGCCGGCCTTCTTGGCAGCCTTCTTGACCGCCGGAACAGGTCCGAGCCCCATGTACTGGGGATCCACGCCGCCTGCCGCATAAGAGACTATCTTGCCGAGAGGCTTGATGCCCAATTCCTTCGCTTTGTCCCGGGACATGAGAACCACGGCTGCTGCTGCGTCGTTAAGGCCTGAGGCATTACCCGCAGTCACTGTTCCGCCCTTCTTGAAGGCAGTCCCCAGTTTCGCCATTTTCTCGACCGACGTATCCATCGGCCGTTCGTCGGTATCGAACACGACCGGATCGCCCTTTTTCTGAGGGATCACTACGGGGATGATCTCGGGCTTGCACCAGCCCTCCTTGATCGCCTGGCGTGCCCTCTGATGGCTCATTGCGCCGAATTGATCCTGCTCTTCGCGGCTTATGCCGTATTTCTCCGCGATGTTCTCTGCAGTCAGACCCATGTGATAACCGTAGAAAATCTCCCACACGCCGTCGAGGACCATCAGGTCAACCGCTTCCGTATTGAACATGCGGGCGCCGAAGCGCAGGCCGGGAAGCGAAAAAGGCGACTGGCTCATGTTCTCCATGCCGCCCGCCACGATGACGTCTGCATCACCTGCCATAATTGTCTGTGCGCCGCTTATGATAGCACGGAGGCCGGAAGCACACACCTTGTTGACCGTAAAGGCGTTTGTTTCCTTCGGCACACCGCCGTAAATGGCTGCCTGCCTGGCCGAGTTCTGGCCCAGGCCTGCCTGGAGCACGTTCCCCATGATGACTTCGTCAACGACGACTTCTTTCAGCGAATTGTCAAAATTATAGTATTTTGCTTCGAGGTCGGTATCCAGCTTTCCTCCGAAGATTTCCGGAGCAAATTCCGCGTCCTTGGTCCTCGACGGCCTTATGCCTACCCTCTTCAACGCTTCGTTAATGACCAACCCACCCAATTTTACTACAGGTACATCTTTAAGGCTCTGTCCAAACTGACCGACAGCCGTTCTAGCTGCTGATACAATAACAACCTCTCTCATGGTTTGCTCCTTTCGATTATAAATCGATTATAAAAAAATTCACAATCTTTTAACGTAAACAGAGCCGTTTGTCAACCTTTTTAAAGGCTTTTCAAGGTGTTCCGAAAGGCCAAGCAGTGGTTTTCCCGCCGTAACAGGCATTCCGGAAGCGTGACAAAGGAAGGAGCAGCCGAGCACATTTTTATCGGGCAATCAGAAGTAGAGATCACGCTCCCCCTGTTCCAATCGCCTTAGCCGCTTCTCCGTCTCTGCCCGCACCCGGGTGTTCGGGATTTGTTCAAGGTGCAGCCTGATCATCTTTCCCCTCTTTTCCAAGGCAAGCCGTTTGTGCACCATCTCCTCGAGGGCGATCACCTCCAGCTCGACCTCGGATGAGAAGGTTCTCTATAAGGTTCTCGTCGATAAAACCGGTAGTGACAACGGCTTGATCCCTATCCACGTTTGATTGTCCCCTCCCTGCCCGACGACCCGTATGGCGCAGGCTTCCTGCTATGCCCGTAATCGGTCGCGATTGACCGCCCCGATTGAAGGATGATCCCTGATATGCAGGGAACGCATTGGATCGGTCCTTCCTCGGTGATGCAGATCTTGTTGGGATATATCTCGTAGAGCTTCTTGTAGCGAACCGGTGTTATATCGGGCATCACCACGTTTGCACCACGCGCCAGGGCCAATTGCCGCCCTTCAGGATGGATGCTTCCCAGGGCGGTAGTAGCCGGAAGATGGGTGAAAGGCAGAGCAATACGGGCAACGGCCAACACTTTAAGGGTCATCCCTACATCGCCGGTTGTGCAGCCGGCCAGTGGTGTACCGTAATGAGGGATGAACGGTCCGATTCCCGCCATTTCCACATCCAGCTCCCGCAAGAGCAGAATATCGTCCGCAATCGACTCGATGGTCTGACCCGGCAGTCCTACCATGTTGCCGGAACCTACCTGGTACCCCAGTTCCTTCAGCCAGACAAGCCTTCTTATTCTGCCTTCGAGCGTCGTGCCCGGCCGCAGTTTTGTGAAAAGCTCGGGGTCTGCTGTCTCGTGTTTGAGGAGATACCGATCTGCCCCCGCCTTTCTCATGAGCCGGTAATCAGCCTTCTTCCGGTCGCCCACCGACACGGTGACAGCCACACCATGCTCTTCTTTCAGCCGGACAATCAATCCGGCGAGCATCTCTCCCGTGTAAAACGGGTCTTCTCCCGATTGGAGGACGATTGTCTTCAGTCCTGCCTGTGCTCCCTCTCGCGCTGCATCAAGGATCTCCTCCGCGCTCATCCGGTACCGCTCAAGGGTACGGTTATCTCTCCTTAATCCGCAATAGAGGCAATTCTTGACGCAATAATTTGAGAATTCAATTATTCCCCGAAGGTGGACCTCGTCGCCCATATGCCGGCTCCGGACTCGATCAGCACACTCAAATACGTTATCTTCATCCTTACCCTTCGATTGAATGAGGGCGATCAGGTCCTCTTTCGAGGGGTTTCCGAGGTGTTCAAGCCTCGCCAGAACCTCGTCTGTATTCTTGCCCATTTGTCTCCCGCTGTTTACTCAGTACGGATGCCTTTGATCCGCGTTACAGGTACTTACCTGAAATGTAATTACTCAGCTGCTCGATCAGCGACTCCTGCTCAGCGATGATCGACTTCACCACATCGCCGATGGAAATAAGGCCGATAAATCTGTTGCCTTCGAAGACCGGAAGGTGACGGATTTTCTTGCCCGTGATCACGACCATGGCATCTTCCACCGTATTGTCCGGCTTCACCGTGTACAATTCGGGAAAAGGCGTCATAATCTCCTCTACTGCAGTCTCCCTCGAGGTCTTGCCCTTCAGTATGACCTTTCTCGCATAGTCCCGTTCGGATACGATGCCGTACACCGTACCGGCTCCGTCGATCACCATCAATGCTCCGATCTCCTTCTCCCCCATCAGAGTCAATGCCTCGAACACCTTGGCCTTCGGATCAATCGACCAAACGACTTCACTTTTGTTCTTCAAGATGTCTCTTACCGTTCTCATAACCCCCTCCCGTTTGGTGAGATAGAAACACTTTTAATTACTATAGTATAGCCGTAAAAAAGCTGTCCGGCAAACTATGTCTTCTCGCTTTCTTCAAACAGGAGCCTTGCCTCCGGGAACGGCCTGAGTGCCCGCTTCAGAATGCCCAGCACATACGCGATGAGCACGCCGTAATTAACTACCGGCACGCCGGCCGCCTGCGCCATCATCAAACGATGGAGCATCTCCTTGCGGTTGATCATGCATGCGCCGCAGTGAATGATAAGCTTGTAGTCCTCGAGACCGGAGGGGAGCTCCAATCCGCTGACCCATTTGAAGTTGAGTGCGCCGCCCACAATCTGCCTGAGCCATCGGGGGATTTTCACGGTACCGATGTCGTCCTCCACACGATGATGCGTACATGCTTCGGCGACAAGGACCTTGTCCCCCGGCACCAGGTCCTCTATGGCCTTTGCACCCATGACAAGCGTCGCCAGATCACCCTTGTAGCGGGCGAAAAGGATGGAAAATGAGGTCATGAGCACGTCTTTGGGAGTGTCTGCGGCTACCTTCAGGAACGCCTGGGAATCGGTGACCACCAACCTGGGTTTGTCTTTCAGCGAAGCGAGGGCCGCTTTCAGCTCCCGCTCTTTCACGACAAGCGTCATGGCGTCGTTATCGAGAATGTCCCTGATTGTCTGCACCTGCGGCAAAATAAGCCTGCCCTTGGGCGCTGCGAGATCGATGGGCACCACAAGAACGACCATATCGCTCGGGGAAATCAGATCGCCAAGAATGGTGGGGTTCATCCAGTCTTTGGGAGCGGAGCGGATCATTGCCATCTTGAGCGCATCGATCCCCTGTCCTGTCAGGGCGCTCACCGGGACCATCGGGATATCCAGCTCTTTGCCGATCCCGTCCGGTCGGACATCCGGGTGGAGGTCAATCTTATTGATCACCCCGACGACCGATACCTTGTTCTCCCGCGCTTTTTCGATGATCCCCTGTTCGTACGTCCCAACCCCTTCGACAGGATCAATGACGAGAAGCAGCAGGTCGGTCTTTGCGAGAACAGCGAGGGCCTTTTGTATGCGAAGGGCCCCGAGGTCGCCCACGTCGTCTATTCCCGCAGTATCGATAAGGACTACCGGACCGATGGGAAGGATCTCCATCGATTTGTAGACAGGGTCGGTCGTCGTTCCCGGAACATCCGAGACAATAGCGATGCTCTGATTCGTCAGCGCATTGATGAGGCTCGATTTGCCCGCATTTCTCCTTCCAAAAATGGCGATATGGAGCCTGCTGCCTCTGGGTGTTTCATTCAGCGTCTGATCTGCCATCAATGTTCCTGCCTTTCTTTCCCTTCAATTTGCGCGCCCCCGCGATTCCCGGCCTCGTCAATTCTGCGGTGGAAAAGATGATCTCAAGCTCTTCGCTCGTAAAAGCGCCTGATTCGACTGCCACTTCCCGGACTGTTTTTCCTTCTGCCGCGGCCTTTCTCGACAGATCAGCCGCTTTTTCGTAGCCGATATACGGGACGAGTGCCGTCACGAGACACCGGCTTTCTTCGAGCCATTGCCGGCACCTCCCTTCGTCCGCCTCGATCCCCTCTATACAGCGGGTCCTGAACAGAAACGCCGCCTCCTTAAGCATTTTCAATGCATTCAACAGATTGAAAGCCACGAGGGGGAGGAACGCGTTCAGATCGAGCTGACCGTTGGCCGCAGCCATGGCCACGGCCATATCAAAGCACATCACCTGGAACGCGACTTGCGTGACCATCTCGGGTATAACAGGGTTTACCTTGCCGGGCATAATGGAAGACCCGGTCTGAAGCTGAGGCAATCGGATCTCGCCAATCCCTCCGCGCGGACCCGAAGAAAGGAGGCGCAGATCCGCGGCGATTTTCGCAAGGTTCGCTGCAGCGGCCTTCACCAGGCCCGATACTTCGACAAAAACGTCCGCATTCTGCGTCACGTCCACGCTGTTTTCTG
Source organism: Syntrophorhabdaceae bacterium PtaU1.Bin034 (assembly GCA_002067405.1). The sequence continues at coordinate 75,366 of MVRP01000001.1, forward strand.
CCCGTGAAAGGCCGAGTCCGGTAATGTTCTGAAGCTCTTCTATGGCGGTGTAGATGTAGTTTCTGTCCGCATTGAGCCCGGTGCCTATTGCCGTTCCGCCGAGATTCACCTGGCGAAGACGCTCCTCTACCTTGAAGAGCCGCCACCTGTCTCGCGCTACCGCTTCGGCAAACGCGCCGAATTCCTGGCCAAGGGTAATGGGTACCGCATCCTGCATTTCCGTGCGCCCCAACTTCAGTATGTGGGCAAACGCGGCTTCCTTCGCCTGAAAGCTGCCCTGGAGAAGGGCTATTTCCGTGCTCAGCCCGAGAACAAGCTTTATTGCTGCAACTTTGAGGGCGGTGGGATAGACATCGTTTGTCGACTGTGACAGATTGACATGATCCAGGGGACTGACAAGGGTGTAATCGCCCTTCTTGCCTCCCAGCAGCTCAATCGCCCGGTTGGCCAGCACCTCATTCATATTCATGTTGACCGAGGTGCCCGCGCCGCCCTGAAGGGCGTCGGTGATGAAATGGTCCATGAGCTTCCCGTCAGCCACCTCGATTGCCGCCTGCACAATCGCCGTTCCTATCCGTTCCGGCAACAAGCCTGCCCCCATGTTCGCAAGGGCGCACCCCTGCTTTACCTCTGCCAGGGCGCGGATCAATTCCTCAGGCGTCTTGAATCCCGAAACGGCGAAGTTCTGCGCTGCCCGATGGGTGTGGACGCCATAATATGCGTTCTCGGGGATCTCGACTCGTCCCAGGAAATCTTCTTCGATACGATAGCTCATGTGGTAATAAAGGCAGGCTGGCGCCGGATGGCCCGGCGCCAGCCAGAATCCATGTCGTTAAAACACGTGTCAGTACTGTTTGCTCCTCGGCGTATACTTTGTGTGGAGCAGTTTATGAGATTTGTGGCCGAGAGGTTCTCCCAGGTATTCCTGGTAAATCTGCTTGATGGAAGGGTTCTCATGCGATTTTCTGTGCTTGAGCGCCTTGTCTTCCCCGTAGAGCGCCTGAGCGCGAAGAATCCTTTTCTCGTTGCTCACCGGGATAGGCTGTCCTCCACCTCCGACGCATCCGCCGGGACACGCCATTACTTCAATGAAGTGATACGGGCCGCTTTCCCCGCTCTTCACCCTTTCCAGCAGTTTTCGGGCATTGCCGAGACCGTGCGCCACTGCCACCTTCACGTCGCCGACGCCTTCAATGGGGACAACGGCCTCTTTTACGCCTTCGAGCCCTCTCACCTGGGTGAAGTCGACGCTTTCAAGGGTTTTTCCGGTCAGGAGCTCATAGGCGGTCCTCAACGCCGCTTCCATCACCCCGCCGGTGGCGCCGAAAATCGTCGCTGCCCCGGTGTACTCTCCCAGAGGATTATCATAACTCTCGTCGGGCAGGCCCTGAAAATCGATGCCTGCCTCACGGATCATTCTCGCAAGCTCCCTGGTCGTCAAGACGTAGTCGACATCCTGAAAGCCGCTGTCCGTCATTTCCGGTCTTGCACATTCAAATTTCTTCGCCGTGCACGGCATTACCGAGACGACCACTATATTGGCCGGATCGATCTTTTCCTTCTCCGCATAATAGGTCTTTGTCAATGCCCCGAGCATTTGATGGGGCGACTTGCATGTGGAGAGGTTCGGAATGAACTCGGGGTAGAATGTTTCGGCAAACTTGATCCAGCCGGGTGAGCAGCTCGTGATCATCGGCAGCACCCCGCCTTCCTTCACCCTCTTTATCAGCTCGCTTCCTTCTTCCAGGATCGTCAGGTCCGCGGCAAAGTTCGTGTCGAAGACGCGGTCGAAGCCGAGCCTTCTGACTGCCGCCAGCATCTTCCCGGTGACGAGGGTACCCGGAGGATACCCGAATTCCTCACCCAAAGCCGCCCTTACCGCGGGTGCGTCCTGAATGACGACGAATTTCTCGGGATCCGAGATCGCCTTCCACACGTCGTCCACATTCGATTTCTCGGTAATGGCCCCGACCGGGCAGACCACCGAGCATTGGCCGCAGTTGGCGCACACGCTTTCTCCAAGGCTTGCCTCAAATGCCGGTTCCACCCTGCTTTCAAACCCCCTGCCCTGCACAAAGAGCGCGCCCACTGCCTGCTGCTCCTGGCACACTGCCACGCATCGCCGGCACAGGATGCACTTGTTCGGGTCGCGAACGAGGGAGGGAGAGCTGTCGTCGATCGCGCCTCCGCTCTTGGCCCCGGTAAACGCGACCTCCCTCACTCCCAATTCTTCGGCAATGCTCTGCAGCTCACAATTGAGGTTGCGAGCACAGGCGAGGCACTCGAAAGGATGGTTCGAAAGGAGCATCTCCACTGAGAATCTCCTCGCTTTCCGCACCCTGTCATTGCTGCTCGCCACCACCATCCCTTCCGCGGCGGGGAGGGTGCAGGAGGCCTGCAGGTTCCTGTTACCCTGCACCTCGACGAGGCAGACACGGCATGCTCCGATGGCCTGCACCTCGGGGAGATAGCAAAGGGTAGGGATATGGACGCCTGCCTTTCTCGCAGCCTCCAAAACGGATGTTCCTTCTTCAACCTGTACGCTTCGTCCGTCTATGGTTAGGTTTATCATTCTGGCTCCTTCCTAAGTACTGGGATCTATTCCTCTTCCCGCAGGTAACAGCGGAGGCACCTTCTTGCCTCCTCGACCGCCATCTTCACCGGATACGCGTGAACGACTTCATCGAAATTCTTGTATCTTGCAGAAAGAGGTATATGCGGCATTGCTGCCCTCTCCCTCTCTTTCTGGTACGCGTCTGCATCGTAGGTTGGGCTGAGCGAGATGAGTTCTTTCCGGGAGAGACTTTCGAATTTCCCGTCTCCTCCGAGATATTTGTCAATGGCCATGGCAGATGCCTTTCCGTCCGCAATCGCCTCAACGACCGTAGCCGGTCCCCGCACATTGTCGCCTGCGGCAAAGACCCCGGCCCGGGTAGTGGTCAAGAGTGAATCGACTTGCAGCGTGCCCCAGTCCGTCGTGCTTATGCCGTCGCCGTTGAGGTAGGACAGGTCGGGCTTCTGGCCGATTGCTGCAACAACCATGTCAACGGGGATAACGAATTCGGAACCGGCTATGGCCTCAGGCTTGCGGCGGCCGCTCTTGTCGAATGTGCCGAGACTCGCTCTGATGCATTCTATGCCTGTTACCTTTCCGTTTTCCGCGACAATCTTCTTCGGGATCACCAGCGCGTGGATCTGTACGCCTTCTTTTTCGGCCTCGTCGATCTCTTCCCGGAAGGCCGGCATGTCTTCTTTTTCCCTCCTGTAGAGGATCGAAACCGAGGTGGCTCCGAGTCTCAGGGCCGAACGGGCCGCATCGACCGCGACATTACCGCCGCCGATCACGGCTACCTTACCCTGCGCCTTAACTGCTTTGTTGAGATTGAGATCACGGAGGAAGGTCACACCTTCCAGGACTCCTGCTGCCTCCTCACCCGGGATGCCCATCTTTTGACCGGCATGGGCCCCTGTTGCCATCAGGACCGCCTTGTAGCCCTGCTCGAAAAGCTGCTCGGTGGTGATATCCTTGCCGAGCGCCGTATTGAGGTTGATCTCGACTCCCAGTGCCGTAATTGCGGCGATCTCCGCGTTCAGGACCTCTTTTGGAAGCCTGTATTCAGGAATGCCGACGGCGAGCATGCCGCCCGCAACCGGCAGAGACTCGAACACGGTCACGCCGTAGCCTCTGAGGGCCAGGAAATACGCGGCAGAAAGCCCCGCAGGTCCTGCGCCGATGACTGCAACTTTCTTTCCATTATAGGCAGCCGCTTTCGGGCGATACGGATCGAGAGAGTTCATGTCCGTATCGGCTGCAAAGCGTTTCAGGGCACAAATCGCCACGGCGTTGTCTACCTGGTTCCTGCGGCACTTGCCTTCACACGGGTGGACACAGACCCTTCCGCATGTTGCGGGGAAGGGGTTGCTTTCCTTGATTACTTCTATGGCTTCCCTGAACTTGCCCTCGGCGATGAGCGACACATAACCCCATGCGTTCTGGTCAGTCGGGCAGGCGTTCTGGCACGGTGCATCGAAGAGCGAGCTGCACACGCCGGCGCGGCAGTATTTGTCCTTGATATGTTCCAGGTATTCGTGCTTGAAGAAACGGAGCGTGGAGAGCACCGGGTTCGGCGCTGTCTGGCCGAGGCCGCAGAGGGCAGCGTCTTTCACACGCTCTCCGAGTTCGATCAGTTTGTCGATGTCTTCTTCTTTTCCCTGTCCATGGGTAATGCGGTTGAGGATCTCCAGCATCCTCTTCGTGCCGATCCTGCAGGGAGGACACTTGCCGCATGACTCGTCCTGAATGAAATCAACGAAGAACCGGGCGAAGTCGACCATGCAGGTATCCTCGTCAGTGACGATGAGACCGCCCGATCCGACTATTGCGCCAAGTTCCGCCACGGATTCATAGTCAATGGGGACGTTCAGATGCTGGGAGGGGATGCACCCTCCGGAAGGACCGCCGAGCTGGGCAGCCTTGAACTTCTTGCCGTTCTTTATGCCCCCGCCTATATTGTAGACGAGCTCGCCGAGGGGTGTTCCCATGGGAACCTCGACAAGGCCCGTGTTATTCACACTTCCTGCAAGGGCAAAGACCTTTGTGCCCCTGCTCTTCTCAGTACCGAAGCTCGCGTACCATGCCGACCCGTTCATGATGATCGCGGGTATATTGGCATAGGTTTCAACGTTGTTCAGAAGCGTCGGGGCGTTGAACAGACCGCGGACCGCCGGGAACGGAGGTCTGGGTCTGGGTTCTCCCCTCTTGCCTTCGATGGAGAACATGAGCGCCGTCTCCTCGCCACAGACAAAGGCACCGGCCCCGATCCTGATATCCAGGTCGAAATCGAAGCCCGTCTCGAAAATATTCTTTCCGAGGAACTTATATTCTCTTGCCTGGTTGATCGCCCAGGTGAGTCTCTCTATGGCAAGGGGATACTCGGCCCTCACATAGACATAACCCTGATGGGCGCCAATGGCAAAGCCCGCAATCGCCATTGCCTCTATGACACTGTGCGGGTCGCCTTCGAGAACACTCCTGTCCATAAAGGCCCCGGGGTCGCCCTCGTCCGCATTGCAGACGACATACTTCACGTCGCCTATGGATTTGTTCGTGAATTTCCACTTGAGACCGGTCGGGAAGCCGCCGCCGCCGCGGCCCCGAAGGCCCGATTTTATGACCTCTTCGATCACCTCGTCCTGCGTCATCGACGTGAGGGCCTTGGCGAGCGCCCCATACCCGTCCCTGGCGATATATTCCTCTATGTTGAGAGGGTTAATGACACCGCAGTTTCTCAGCACGATCTTCTTCTGCTCCTTGAAAAAGGAGATTCCTTTGAGGGAGGGGATCGTCTTCGCGGTAACGGGCTCTTTATAGAGGAGCCGCTCCACGATCCTTCCCTTCAACAGGTGCTCGCTGACGATCTCATCCGCATCTTCCGGTTTCAGCTTCTGATAAAATATCCCCTCGGGGTAGACAAGGGCCAGGGGGCCAAGATCGCACGATCCGACACAGCCCGTCTCGATTACCCTTACCTCGTCCTGGAGACCGTATTCCTTTACCTTTATGACGATAGCGTCCCTAATGTCACGGCAGCCGGAAGAAACGCAGGCAGCACCGGCACAAACCAATATATGAGCGCGACACACATCCATATCTCTCACCTCACTCGTATCTGTCGAGAACTTCCATTATTTTCGTGGTCTTGACCCGCCCATACACATCATCGTTCACGAGCACTGCCGGGGCTAGACCACAAGCTCCAATACACCTCACCACATCCAGAGAGTACCTCCGGTCTTCCGTAGTGCCGCCAACCTTGATGTCCAACTCGCCCTCGACCTTCGCAAGCGTCTGTTGCCCTCCCCGGACATAGCAGGCCGTGCCGAGGCAGACCTTCACGCTGTTTCTTCCCTTTGGAGAGGTCGAAAAGAACGAGTAAAAGGTGACCACGCCGTAAACCTGGCTGAGGGAGAGACTGAGACCTTCGGCGACAATTTGCTGAACCTTCTTGGGAAGATAGCCGAACAGGTTCTGCGCCTTGTGTAAAACCATGATAAGATTTTCCGGTTTACCTTTATTCTCAGCCACTATTTCCGCAAGCCGGGGATACAGCTCTTCTTCCCTGGTTTCTGCGCAAACGCAATGATGTTCATCCGACATTCGTTCCTCCTTATGATGAGCTTCCGCAGTCGTTACGGGAACTCGATTTGCCCTTTCCAAAACGCTACTTCTCACTCGCGACCTTTCCGTCCATTTTGCTCCGCTTATAGTAGTGCGTATGGAGGAGGTGGTGAGCCTTCTCGGAATTAGGCTCTTTTAAGAATTTTTCGTACAGTTTCGCCACGGAAGCATTTTCATGCGACCGTCTCTTGGGCAATGATTTGTCTTCCTGATACAGGGCCTCTCCGCGGCGCGCCCTTCTCGCCATGTCGCTGCCCCATGGCTGGCCGCCTCCGCCGACGCATCCACCCGGACAGGCCATGACCTCGATGAAATGATACTCGCTCTTGCCGGTTTCCGCGAGCTGCGCCGAGACCTTATCGAGCAGTTTCCTCGCATTGCCCAGCCCGTGTGCGACAGCCACCTTGAGGTTCAGGCCGTCCACGGGCACTTCCGCCTCTTTCACCCCTGTCATCCCCCTCACCGGAAGGATATCGAGGTTTTCCAGCTCGCGTCCTGTCACGAGGAAGTAAGCGGAACGGAGCGCGGCTTCCATGACGCCGCCGGTTGCTCCGAAAATCGTGGCAGCCCCGGTGTATTCGCCGAGGGGGTCGTCGGCAGGCTCGTCCGGCAGCTCTTTCAGGTCGATCCCCGCCTCTCTCATCATGCGCGCCAGCTCTCTCGTGGTGAGCACGTAATCCACATCCTGAAAGCCGCTCGACCGCATTTCCGGCCGCTGGGCCTCAAACTTCTTCGCCGTGCACGGCATCACCGAAACGGAAACGATCTTTTCCGCGGGTATGCCCTTGACCTCCGGGTAGTAGGTCTTTGCGAGGGTCCCGAACATCTGCTGCGGCGATTTGGCGGTTGATATGTGATCCCGCAAATGGGGATAGAAGGTTTCCATGAATTTTATCCACCCGGGACTGCAGGAGGTGATAACAGGCAGCCTCTTGCCCGCCTTTATGGCATTGACCACTTCCGTTCCCTCTTCCAGAATGGTGAGGTCAGCGGTGAAGTTGGTGTCAAAAACCGCGTCGAACTTCATTCTTCGCAGCGCGGCGTGCAGCTTTCCCGAAACGATGGTGCCCGGCTCCATGCCGAATTCCTCGCCGAGCTGCGCCCTGATGGCAGGCGCTTCCTGAACGACCACGTGCTTGTCGGGATCACTCAGGGCTTTCCACACTTCGTCAACGTGGCTCTTTTCGTAAAGGGCGCCCACCGGGCAGAAGACCGTGCATTGCCCGCAGTTGACGCAGGCGCTGTTCCCCAGCCCTTCGTTCATCACCGTGCTGATGGAGGACTCGAATCCCCTCTTGTCGAGGGTCAGGGCGTTCACGGTTTGAATCTCCGAGCATACCTGGACGCACCTTCCGCAGACGATACATTTGTTGGGATCCCTTACAATCGCCACGCTCGTCTCATCGAGCGGCTTTTTCTGTTTTTTTCCGTAGTCCTTGATCTCCTGGATGCCGACGGTGCGCGCCACATCCTGGAGCTCGCACTTTCCGTTCTTTATGCAGGTAAGGCAATCGGCGTCGTGGTCCGAAAGGATGAGCTCGACGAGCTGTCTCCTCGCGTTTCGTACGCGTGCCGTATTCGTGTTGATCACCCATCCCTTTTCTACCTGGGTCACGCAGGCCCTTCTCAGGGCCGGAAAACCCTGCACCTCGACGACACATATGCCGCAGGAACCTTCAGCAACAAGATCGGGATGTTGGCAGAGAGTGGGTATGTTGAAGTTGGCCTTTTTCGCGGCCTCCAGAATAGTCGTCCCTTCCGGGACTTCTACTTCCACTTTATTGATCGTGGCTTTTATCATCTTTATCGCAACCTCCTGATTTTCCATATTTGCAGCTTCCGCACTAGCTGCCCACTATCTCATCCCGGAAGTATTTCAAACAGCTCGAAATGGGAAGGTACAGAGACTGCCCCAACGGGCAGAAGGACGTGTCCTTCATAACCGCCGCAATGTCCAAAAGCTCATTCACGTCATCGCTTGTTCCTTTTGACGCGGCGACCCGGTCCATGATCTCCACAAGACGGGCCGTGCCGAGCCGGCAGGGAACACAGTGACCACACGATTCATGTTTGAAGAAGTGGAGGACATTTGCCAGCATGTCTCTCATCGAGGTGTCTTCGTTCATGACGAGGATCGCGCCGCTTCCCAGGGCTGCCGCATACTCTTTCAGGTTGACGAAATCCATCTGCACATCGAGCATATCCGGTCCGAGGAAAGCCCCTGCGGCACCGCCGACCAGTGCCCCCTTGAACTGTTTGCCGTCGCTTATGCCGCCTCCGTATTCGTAGATGATGTCCCGGAGGGTGGTGCCCATCTCGGTCTCGATGAGGCCCGGTGTTGCCACGTGTCCTAAGATCGTGTAGACCTTGGTTCCCGCGCATTTCGTCGTACCGTACTTCCTGAACCAGTTCGCGCCGTTCTTTACGATATCGGCTATGTTCGCAAGGGTCTCCACGTTATTGACCACAGTCGGCTTGTCCCAGAGGCCGGCGACGACCGGATAGGGCGGCTTGTTTCTCGGATGCCCTCTGTGGCCTTCGAGCGATTCTATAAGCGCCGTCTCTTCGCCGCACACATAAGCCCCGGCTCCCTTCATGACCACGATGTCGAAGGCAAAAGGTTTGTCGAATATGGTGTTTCCCAGAAGGCCGAAAGACCGGGCGTCAGCGATGGCTTTTTCGGTCCGCTCTATGGACAGCGTGTATTCGCCCCGGATATAGATGAATCCCTGGGTAGCGCCGATGGCATACGCCGCTATGATCATTCCCTCGAGGAGCTTGTGGGGGTCGCCTTCCAGAATGAGCCGGTCCTTGAACGTTCCCGGCTCCCCTTCGTCGGCGTTACAGATGATATACTTCTCGTCTCCCGGCACCTTGCGCGCGAACTCCCACTTCATGCCGGTGGGGAAAGCTGCGCCGCCCCTTCCGGCGAGCCCCGAACTCTTTATCTCATTAATGACCTCTTCGGGTGTCATCTTGGTGAGCGCCTTGGACGCCCCTTCGTAACCACCCTCAGCAATATACTCCTCGATGCTCTCCGGGTTGATAAGACCGCAGTTTGCAAGCACCACCCGGGGCTGTTCCTTCAGGAGCCCGGTTTTCTCTCTCTTAATGACGAAGCGCTTCGGCGCCTGCGTGAGAAGGAGTCGTTTTACGAGCCTTCCTTTAAGCAGGTGCTCTTCCACCAGTTCCGCTACGTCTTCTTTTGTCACATTTGCATAATAGAGACCCTCGGGATAGACGACAAGAACGACACCCTGTCCCGTTACTCCGAGGCTCCCCGTTTCCAGGACCGCCACTTCTCCGGCCAACCCCTTCTTGTTGATCTCCTGCACGAGTTCGGCCTGAACCGCTCGGGCACCGGCCATGATCGTGCCCGCGTCCATGCTTATCAGTACGTGGCTTCTCACTATATTCATATGGCTTTTCTCCTCTCCTCCAGAATCTCGTCAACCCTTTCCGGAGTAAGTTTGCCGAACATCTCGTCGTTTATCATGATAGCCGGTGCAACGCCACAGACACCCAGGCAACTGCACGTTTCCAGGGTAAACGTACCGTCATCGGTGGTCTGTCCCACCTCAATGTTCAGTTTCTTCTTGAGGTAATCGAGGATAGATGTAGAGCCCATGAGATGACACGGGGGTGAGTCGCAAAGCCTTATTATGTGCTGGCCTCTTGGGGCGAGGCTGAACATGGTATAGAAGGTGGCGACTCCGTGCACGTAACTATAGGGCACGTTCAGATAATCGGCACACACCTCGATGTCTTCTTTGGCGACATAATGCTGCGGGTTCTTGTCCTGCAGCTCATGAAGGATATAAAGAATGTTGTGGAGATGCGGTTCGAACCTTTTTACTACGGCTGCTCTGTACAATTCTAGACCTCCTTTACGTTGTCTCGATCACGTATTCCAGCACAGGATTGCCGTTCACGATATGTTCCGCTACCACCTTTTTCGCCTTCTCAGGACTCATATTTCCGTAGACAACCCCTGGCTTCCCCTCTTCCAGCACCTCGATCATCGGTTCCTGGGAGGCAAGTCCCTTTTCTCCCGTTTGGGTCACCATCACGTCAACAAGGTTTCTGTTGGCGATCTCGTCCACGAAGGCCTTCAAGACCTCCCGTGCTCCGGAAGCGATGCCGCTTGTTCCCATGCCGACGACGATCTTGACCCGCGCCTGCTTCTGTCTGAGCTGAATGTCCTTCTGCGCCTTGTCCCTTATGGCTTTTAACTCTTCCAGGTTCATAAAAGTTGCACCTCCTATAGATGATTTAGCGAACTGCTCGTCCGGCTAAAAGCCGGCTTCCCTAACAAGCTCTCCGAATGCTCGGGACAATACCTCACCTCTCTCCTTCTCACAAATGTTTTTCCAAGTACCTTCCCAAAAAATCGATCACCTCCGGGTGGTTGATGGGCACACCGTTCAGTGTTTCCTTGATGTCTCTCGTATCCAGGATGAATTCCTCCGCATCGGGGCGCTCATACCGAAAGATGAAGCGTATGTCGGGATTGCTCACGCAGAGAAGGAAAAACGTGTCCCTGAGATTACCGATGGGGGGAACGTCGGGGTGATCCAGCACAAAGGTCGCCTTTATCTCGGTTCCCCGTCCGGCTGTGCTTTTCAGTTCAAACGTTCCTTCACACATCTCGGCTGCACCTTTCAGCAGAGAGACCCCCAAACCCACTTTCTTCCCGTTCTTTGTTGAGAAGAACGGATCGGTCACGCTCTTTACCATCTCCTCGTCCATCCCCACTCCGTCATCAGAGATCGTAATAGTCAGCAAATCATTCGGCTTGTCAGCGACCACCGAGATACTGATATTCCTGGCCCCTGCCCGTACCGAGTTCATGGCAATGTCCATGATGTGGTCGCTCAGTTCCTCTAACATTGTCCCGCGCCTTCCTCGCCCTCACTATACCGGCTGACCGTATTCCCGTAACTCTTCAGGGCCCTTGCCACTTCCGGGAAGCTCGGTTCCCTGAGTGAGAGGGTGATCCTCTTCTTTCCTATGTCATCAAGGTAATGGGCGTCGGAAAAGCTGACGATAGGTATACCCTTTGCCATAACGAAGGGGAGGACATCTTTAAGCCTCTCCTTCCTGGCTATTTCAAGCGCATCGAACCGGATATCACCGGGAACGTAGCCGAGTTGGCTTATTATGCTGAATGTCGGGCTGTCTATATGGGAGGGGATAACAAGTCCTCCGTGGTCCTTCGCCCAGGAAACGGCGTCGTTCATGAAAATGTTCGACGAATTGAGAAGAAGCCTCTTCTCGAACCGGATGATCTTATCGTTCTCGTCGACCACAACCTGGTCTCCGAAGTATTCAGGATCATTTTCGATAGGAGGGAGATTGCCGTACACGAACTCCTGAAGCCTCATCGCCGTCTCGTAGTCGCCGAACAGCATCAGCAGGTGGACCTCTTCTATGGTTTGCAGTTCCATTCCAAAAAGGACCACAGGACCCGATGATCCGGCGCACATTGCCGCATAAGTGCCGTTTTCGGCCATGTTGTGATCCGTGATGGCGATCATGTCCAGGCCGACCTCCCTCGCCTTGGCGACAATGTTTCTCGATGACATCTCCAGGCTCGCACAGGGTGATAAGGTTGAGTGTATATGGAAATCACAGGAATAAACCGGCACTCCTATTTACCTTTTTAAAATACCATAGAGGAGACCCGATATCTCAAAAGCCGAATGTGCGGTCCGCAAGAGCGCAATCCCCTCTACCTTTGCCCGTTCGATTACTTCTTTGTCCACCTTCAAGTTACGGGGGGTAACAATGGCCGCAATGTTCTTGAGTTTTGCCACGCCAAGAATGTTGATGTGTCTCTGCACGGTGACCCACACGCAGTCCTCGGGCGCATTGGCGATGACATCCGACAGAAGATCCGACGTATAACCATAATTGACCTTTCCTTCGAGATTCACCTCTCCTGTCAAAATTTCGAGACCCAGGTTTGCCGCAAGTTCACGAACCGTCATTCTTTTTCCCCCGTTTCAGTCCTGTTTCGCGCTTTTTTCCTCTTTTTTGTTCTTCTTGTCCTTCATAGGATCTTCATTCGCCATGGTCTGGGGAAGCTTCCTCGCCAGATCGAGTATCTCCTCTGCCAGGGTTTTGACCCGTTCCCTCAGATTGACAATGCAATCAGTATCGAAGGCGAGGCCCCTTGTGATATCCTCCGCCAATGCCCTGCAGTTCGGAGAGCCGCAGGCGCCGCAGTCGAGCCCCGGAAGGCTCGCGGTGATAGCGTCCAGACGCTCCATTTTCATCAGCGCCTTGGATACGTCGTCATCGAGCATCATGATGGGCCGTGGCTGAATGGCCTCAGATGACCAGTAGTCGTCGTGTTCGTAGAATTTCTTCAACTGCTTTTCATTGAAGAAGGCAGTCTTCGCCTTGTATTTGTTGACCATGTTCTTCAGGTTGACGCGCGCGACAAAGATATTCTGAATGTTGAGCGGCCCCCCCACGCACCCTCCTTCGCACGCCTGCACCTCGATGAAATCCACGTCCTTCAGGCTGCCCCTCTCTATTTCTTCAAAAATGTCCGTAGCGTTCTTGACTCCTCCGGTCGACAAGGTAGAAGGTGAGCCAATCGCCCTGGATTCACCGGTGAGGTAACCCCAGGCAATGCCCCTGCTGGTGGCCCGGTGCAGGTTTCTTTTGTTCTTTTTTGCCTTGCCCAGTTCCTTTATGAGCTCCTTGTAAATGACCGAAGCGCCGATCGCGCCGTCCACCGCGGATTGCTTGATGTGCAAAGGTTGCCTCACCTCCGTCACCTTGGCAGGACAGGGGCTGATGAAGAAAGCGCCGATCTTTTCAAAGGGAAGTCCGGTCCGCTTGGCTGCATCCTCCTTCGCGAGCCGGGCAGCCACTTCCATAGGTGCCATTATGGGCGCAACGTGCTCGAGGAGATCGGGAAACTTGATCTGCATAAGGCGAATGATGGCCGGACACGCAGAGGAGATCAGAGGTTTCTTGTAGTTGTTCGTTTCCAGGTATCTCCCCACCATCGAAGCCACCACCTCCGCAGCCAAAGCTACTTCAAACACTTCGTCAAAGCCAATCTGGAGGAAGGCTTCGAGAATCCTCTCCATATCCTTTTCCTCCCGGAACTGCCCAAAAAAGGATGGAGCAGGAAGCACTATCCTGTGTTCGAAAGCTGCGAGTTTTTCCATTGTATCGGTGATGGCGATCTTCGCGTGGTTGGGGCAGCAACGGATACATTCTCCGCAGTCTATGCAACGCTCTTCGATGATTTTCGCTTTTCCCCAATGTACGCGGATTGCCTCAACCGGACACCTCTTTATGCAGTTGGTACATCCCCGGCATTTCTCTTCGTCAAGTGTTACGGAATGAAAGTAGTTCCCCATTTACCACCCCTATCCTCAACCGATCCTGTCTTCACTTTTTCATGAAGATTCTTGCCTCCAAGACCGTTCCTATACCTGTCTCGGATTTGATCGTCATCTCGTCCGAACATTGCTTGATGTTCGATAATCCCATTCCTGCCCCGAAGCCCATTTCACGGACCTCGTGAGGGGCTGTCGAATACCCTTCCTGCATGGCGAGATCTATATCGGGGATTCCAGGCCCAACGTCTTCCGCCGTAACAAGGACCTGTTCCGGCACTATCGTTACCGCGAGTTTCCCGTGGATTGCGTGGATTACCACATTCATCGCCGCCTCATACACAATTATGGCCGTATTTTTTACTATGTCTGGTCTCAGCCCCAACTGCTGCAGCGCCTTTTTTGTCTTGGCCGCCGACTCACCGGCAACCAGAAAGTCCTTCTCGTTTATCGTAAACTCCATCACCAAACGTGGATCACCGTTGTTTCCACATCCTCCCGTCACTGAACGGAACCCCTTTTGGCCCCAAGGATTCCATGCTGAAAGAGCAGGCCACAGCATTTGAAGATCAGGAGATCCGTCGAAAGCAGAGGTATACGGCTGCTGTTCACCTGCTTTATCATCGATAAACTCGGCTTCTTTCCACCCACAAATACCACCCCTACGGCGTCCATCACTTCCGCTGTATGAATCACGTGGGGGTTGGTGAGAGAGGTTATGAGGAGCGTGTTCGAACTGGCAAAGGCAAGCATTTCACTTATTAGATCACATGCGAATCCAGTCTGTACTTCCCGATCCAACAGGTGGTCGCCACATAGGACATCGGCTTCCAGGATGTCCTTGATGTCTCGCAACGTCATGATTGTCTTAATCGCCTCCGTACACGTATAGTCTCGTGGCGCCAAATTCCTCCATTGACACCGCCCCCAGGTTCACTATGAAGAACAACTTTCGATGGCCGTATAAAGACCTGAACCACAATCAGAATAAGGAAAATTGAAGAGGGACAACGCAGCCCCTGGCCTTCTTGTTCGGGGTTCCCCAACCCCTTAAAAGAAAAAATTCTTTTTCTGTAAATACCTGTTCATTATACAGCACAAGTCACGCCCTATACGTGAAATAAATCACAACTTATGATATCACTCCTGATTGGCCTTGTCAATCAGGATTTGATGATTTGACACGATATAAAGAGCCGGGGAGGACACGCCGAAAGAACTGCCCCCGGGTCGTACCCGGACGTTGCAGCCCCCGCTAATTCTTTCCATGCTGCTTGCTGGCCGGCGCCATTGACACCTTCGTTGCGTCCGGCACAATTTGAGCATGGAGATACACAAACCAGTACACGAGACCGACCACTATGCCGCCTATTAGGGCCGCCAGTCCTCCGTGAATGGCCTCTCGGCAGATAAGGCTGCCTATCCCTGCCCCGCGGGAGCACTTACCTTATCGATCCTGCAGGAACAGACCTTGTATTCGGGAATCTTACAGACCGGATCAAGGCGGTCTATGGTCAACCGGTTGGCGCAGGATTCGTAGAAGTGGAACGGTATGAACAGCACATGAGGTTTTACCCTCTCGGCTATCTTTGCCTTTACCCTTATTCCTCCCCTTCTTGTAGATACCGCCAGGGGTTCGCCCTCTTTTATATCGAGAGCTTTGGCATCGACCGGATTGATCTCAATAAACCCCTCTGGAACAAGGCTGTCCAGAAGTTTCGAGTTTCTGCTCATGGTACCGGTGTGGAAGTGTTCGAGCAGACGACCTGTAGTGAGAACCAACGGAAACTCCTTATCCGCCTCTTCAGCAGGCGCCGTGTAGTCGACACCCGAAAAAAGGCCCTTGCCACGGGCGAATTTATCCTTGTGCAGGTACTGCGTGCCGGGATGGTCCGTCGAGGGACATGGCCACTGGATAAGCTCTTTCTCTATCCTTGCGTACGTGATGCCTGCATATGAAGGCGTGACCTTTCTGATTTCTTCAAAAATCTCCTCGGGCTTTGAGTAGCTCCAGCTTGCTCCCATCCTGTTTGCCACCTGCATGACGATCCACCAGTCATCCCTCGCTTCGCCGGGTGGAGGGAGCACCTTGTGCATCGGCTGCACCCTTCTCTCCGTGTTCGTAACCGTTCCCTCCTTTTCAAGAAAGGCACAGCTTGGCAGCACGACGTCCGCAAGTGTGGCAGTCTCTGTGAGAAAAATGTCCTGCACAACGAGGAAGTCGAGTTTTTCAAGCGATTCCACGACATGCTGCTGGTTGGGATCGGAAAGCACAGGGTTCTCCCCCATGATATACATGGCCTTTATCTTTCCCGCATGCGCCTCGTTCATCATCTCTATAAGGGTAAGGCCGGGGTTGCCGGACAGGCCTGAAACGCCCCACGCTGCCTCGAACTTCGCCTTGTTCTCCTCGCTTGCAACAGGCTGGTAGGCGGGATAAACATTGTTAAGTGCTCCTGCATCGCACGCGCCCTGAACGTTGTTTTGTCCACGAAGGGGATTAACACCTCCGCCCGGAACTCCTATATTGCCGAGCAGCATCTGCAGATTGGCTGTCGATTTTACGCCGTTGACGCCCGACACGAACTGGGTTATACCCATCGAATAATAGAGCGCCATGGGCTTGCAGGCCGCGAGCATTCGTGCGGCTTCAACAATCTTCTCCGGATTGTCAATGCCGCAGATCTCCGCGGCGACCCCCGGGGTATACCTGGAAAGCGTTTCAGCAAGCGCCTTGAACCCCTCGCACCTCGTGTCAACGAAAGACTTGTCGTAAAGACCTTCATTCACGATTACCTGCATCAGTCCGTTGAGGATAGCCACGTTGGTGCCCGGCTTGATCTGGAAGAAATAGTCGGCATATTTGGATAGCTCGATTTGCCGGGGGTCGGCGACAACCAGCTTTTTGCCCTTGTTTCGCACCTCGTTCTTTATCATCGAGCCGATGACCGGATGGTTCTCCGTGGTATTTGACCCAATGACCATGAAGCCTTCGCTCAGCGGTATCTCTTTGATCGAGTTCGTCATTGCCCCTGAACCGAACACTGTTGCCAGACCGGCAACCGTCGAGCTGTGTCAGAGGCGGGCGCAATGGTCTATGTTGTTGGTGCCGACCACTGCGCGGAGAAACTTTTGCATCAGATAGTTCTCTTCGTTGGTGCATTTTGCCGAGGCAAGACCGGCTATGGAATCCGGGCCGCTCTCTGTCTTTATCCTCATCAGTGTGCCGGCGACAAGATCCAGGGCCTCGTCCCATGGGGCCTCTTCGAATTTCCCGCCTCTTTTGATCAGCGGCTTTTTCAGTCTCTTGTTGCTCTGGACAAAATCAAAGCCGAATCTCCCTTTGACGCAAAGATGACCTTGATTCGGTCCATCGGGATTGCCGAGCGCCTTTGTGAGCAACCCTTCCCTGTTCTTGTAGAAGTCGATCTTGCACCCGACGCCGCAGTATATGCAGATGCTCGATTCGACCGTCAGTTCCCACGCCTGGCCCTCACCAAGCACCTTCTGGAGGGTCAGGGCGCCTGTCGGGCACATCTGGGCACAGGACCCGCAATTCGTGCAGTTCGATGCCCCATAGATCGCGTCCGATACCAGATGGGTCCGGGAGCCTCTCTCGGCGAGGGCCCACACGTTCGACACCTGTATCTCGGCACAGGTTTTCACGCATCGGCCGCAAAGGATACACTTGTTCTCGTTTCTCCGGTAGGCCTTGCTCGAAGTGTTGTCGATTTCTCTCACTGTCCTTTGGGGAGATTGCGGAACCGGTTCTTTCACGTACTTCGTGACCAGTCTCTGGAACTGGCAGTCACCGTTCGCGTCACAATAGAGACAGTTATGATCACCCTCGGACAGGAGCAGCTCCAGGACGAACTTCCGTGTGCGGGCGATCTCCTCATCTTCGGTCACCACGTTCATTCCGTCCTTTATTTCCTCTGTGCAGGACGGTCTCAGTTTTCCCTGATCGACACGCACCATGCACACCCGACACGCTCCGCTCTTGCTGATCCTCGGATGGTAGCACAAATACGGGATATCGATGCCATGTCGCAGGGCAACTTCGAGGATGGTTTCACCCTCCGCGCCCGTCACCTCTCGTCCGTCAATCGTAAAACGTATTGGATCCATAGTCGCTCCCATGAAAAGAAAACTGCATTCGATTTTAATCGCTGAATCCTAAGACGACAAAATCTGCAATCCCAATCCCGCAGACCAAGAAACGTGAACAAGATACGAGTGATCTTGCCCGCATTCTCCCATGTCGCAACCCTAATGTCAAAGCCCTTTCTTCCGCAGCAAAAACGAAGGCATTATTGTTCCGAAAGGAGCTTCAGCCGGGACGAGATATTCCCGATACACAGAGATTGTACGGCGATTTTTCTCAAGCGGAAGAAATGTAATGACCGGCAGACCGCTCCTGTTCAGCCGCTATAGACGAATCTGTAACGATCAATTCTCAAGCACAAAGACGACCTGCAGGGTTACACGGTACTCGACGATCGCTCCATTCTCGACTTTGCAGCGCCAATCACTCACCTTGATTCCGGTAATCCCTCTCAGCGTCTTCGAGGCTCTCCTGAAGCCTATCTGCACGGCATGATCAAAGCTTTTGGGAGAACCTGCAATAATTTCGGTTATCCGTGCCGTGCTTGTTTCATTCGTCATGCCTCCACCTCCCTAGACAGTTTCTTGGAGCTCACGTCGCCCCTTTCCTCAGCAAAGCCCGTACATGCCTCCGTACCTGACGGGCATCACCTTGGCTATGAGGGTAACAAGTACTGTTCCTCATGTCAATTACAGTTTTTACTGTTCTGACTGTCCGTCAGACGATCTTTTCTTTACGCTGTTTTTTGACTATAGTGATACGCATGAAAGTAATGCTGATACAGCCGCCCATAGAAGATTTTTACGATACCTCCATCAGGACTTATCCTCTGGGTCTCCTGTACGCCGGAACAAGGATAGGCACAATTGCAGATGTGGTATTGTTCGATGCCAGGACGGGAATCAAACCCCAATCCCTGCCCGGCCATGAGTTTGCAGAGTTGAAGCCCTATTATCAAGAGGACATCTACACGCCCTTTTCGTTCTTTTCTAAATACAGCAGATTCGGTATGCCTGCGGTCGAGATAAAAAAGATGATCGCTCATGAGAGGCCCCATATTGTGGGCATTGCTTCAATGTGCAGTGCTTATGAGAGACAGACCCTGGAGGTGGCGGAAGCGGCCAAGCAGGTGGACAGCGAGATCGTGACGGTTTTGGGCGGCATCCATGCAACTCTCTTCCCCGAACATCTCCTCTCGAACCCGTGCGTCGACTACTGCATAAGAGGGGAAGGCGAAACCCCGTTTTTTGAGCTTGTGTCCGCACTGTCCTCCGGCGCTTCCGGCAAACTGACAAGCATACCCGGCTTGTGTTTCAAGGAGGCCGAATCATTCCATGTCGTTAAGGCGAGCTTTGAAAGAGAGATCGGCCTCGTACCGGACAGAAGGCTTATAGACCCTGATCGCTACCGGATCAACAAAAAGAGGTATACCTTCTTTCTCACTTCCAGAGGATGCCCCTTTTCATGCGGTTTCTGCGGCAAACCGGAATCTCCCTACCGAAAAAGAAGTCTTGCGAGCATCGAGAAGGAGATACACGACTGCGCAAATCTCGGTATCGAGGCCATAGATTTTGAAGACGATATGCTCAACCTCGATAAGAAGACTTTTGCCTCGGTCCTCCGGCTGATCGCCGGCAAAGGTTTCACCTTATCCGCGATGAACGGAATCTACCCCGGCAATGTCGACGGCCCTACCCTGGAACTGATGCATGCAGCAGGTTTTCGCCGCCTCAACTTTTCCCTTGTCGATACCTCGGAGTCCGTGCTTCTGAGGCAAAAGCGACGGCTCCAGCCATCCTTTGTACAGCTCCTTCCCTATCTCGAGGCGTCACCATTTCTCGTAGAGGTCCATTTTATCATCGGGCTGCCAGGGCAGCGACCTAAGGAACTTATCGATACATTGCTCTTCCTCATGGGAAAACGGCTCCTCATCGGGCCGAGCATCTTTTATCTATCGCCGGGCAGTCCGTTGCATCGCTCGATCGGCCGGACTCCAATCCCCTTCCAATCAATGAGATCAAGCTTTATGCTCCCCTTCAACCCTTATTTTCCCCGGACCGTGACCTTTACGTTCGTAAAGCTTGTAAGGTTCATCAACTATGTGAAGCAGGTCCTCGACAGGCAGACGGGCATAACGCGAATGAGCGATCTCCTTGATCACAAGGTGACAGGGAAGGATGGCAGAAAAGAGATTATCATCAGGCGACTGCTGATCGAGAAGAGGTTTGCATGCTACGATCTGCATCGGCACGATTTCCGGGACGAGGCGGTTGACGCTTCACTGGTACGCGCTTTTTTTCAGAAGGCCGAGGGCGCAAGGATCAAAGGGTTTAAGACAGGCAACTCGCTGCTGGTCGATGTCCGGGAATGACGGCGAGACCTTGTCTTTCCACCTAATAGATGGCGGCCAGCTGAGACAGGAAGCGCCTTGCAATTCGTGCTGCAATCCTTTGCAAAGCCTGCCTTCTGCTAAAGTCTTCCTGATTGATGTCGCCTACCGTATAGGCCTCGGCGTCGGCAAATGCCCAGTTTTTCAAGGGATTCCCCTGCCTCGTCATATTGAGGCTTACGGTAACCGTGACAATCTTTTCAGCCGCCTGCCCTTGGAGGCTTAACGCACCGGGCCTTGTGCTTACGGACTCGATCGTGCCCTGCAGTACGCTATCAGCGCCCGGTCTGTTAAGATCAAAGCGGCCGCTTGAAGCAAGCTCATGCGAAAAAGCCGCAGTAAAGAACTCAGGGGTTTGCGGCTCGTAGCTGTTGTTCTTGAACACAGGTACGGAAAGGGAAACCACCTCACCGCCGAAGACGCCGCGGTCACGGACCAGTTCGTGCCCGCACCCGCACAGGAGACACAATATAATAAAGAGCGAGATGACCTTGCCGGTTTTCATCAGGTCCTCAGACCACGATGTTCACGAGTTTGTTGGGTACCACAATTACCTTCCTGATCTGCCGGTCCATTATGTGTCTCTGCACCTTTTCCAGAGAAAGAATAAGCCCCTTCAGGGCAGACTCGTCCATGTTGCGCTCGACCTCTACGGTGTCACGCAGCTTGCCGCTCACCTGAATCACAACCGTCACCATCTCTTCAATTACATAGGCCTCTTCGTAAGAAGGCCACGGGCGGCTTAACAGAAGGTCCGTATGACCCAGCGCCTGCCACAGTTCCTGGGTTATGTGGGGACAGAAAGGACTGACCAGCAGGATCAGATGGTCGATAGCGCCTCTCAGCGCACACAGGCTCTCCTTGTCCGTCCGTCCGGATTCCAGGAACTTCTGAATACCGTTGACCAGCTCCATTGTGGCTGCAATTGCCGTATTCAGATGAAACCTCTCAACGTCTTCGGTCACCTTCTTTATGGTTTTGTGGACCAGATGCAAGAGACCGGAGATAGCCTTGTCTTTTGAATCAGAGACAATCGAAGATTCGGCCTGCTTCAGCTCTTCCGCCCTCTCCATTACGAGCCTCCACAACCTTTGGAGGAATCGGTGGGACCCTTCCACGCCCTTATCGCTCCAGTCGAGATCTTTTTCGGGAGGAGAAGCGAAAAGACAGAAAAGTCTTGCCGTATCCGCCCCGAACCGTTCTATCAGATAGTCGGGATCAACGACGTTGCCCTTCGACTTGCTCATCTTGGCGCCGTCTTTTATTACCATGCCCTGGGTAAGGAGATTCTTGAACGGCTCCCTTTCGCCTACAAACCCCAGCTCGTTCAGCACACGGTTGAAAAACCTTGAATAGAGCAGATGGAGAACCGCGTGCTCAACACCGCCTATGTACTGATCTACCGGCATCCAGTAGTCGACCCTTGTTCTGTCGAGCGGGGCCGCCTCAAAGTCGGGACAGGTGTATCTCAGGAAATACCAGGACGACTCGACAAAGGTATCCATTGTGTCTGTTTCCCGCCTGGCCATTTTCCCGCATTTCGGGCAATCCACATTGTAGAACTCGGGATAGTCCGCAAGGGGGGACCTTCCTACCATTTTTACCTCGGCATCGAGGGGCAGGACAACAGGCAGGTCCTCGTAGGGCACAGGAACGACACCGCAGTCCTCGCAGTAAATCATGGGGATCGGCGTGCCCCAGTAACGCTGCCTTGATATGCCCCAATCCTTGAGCCTGTAATTGACTGTCCTCTTGCCTATTCCCTGCTCTTCCAGATAATCGATGATAGCGGGTATGGCTTCCCTGTTATTCCTGCCGTTGAACGGCCCGGAATTGACCATCAGTCCGTCACCCTCGTAGGCCTGCTCCATCGCCGCCGGGTCGATGGTCTTTTCTTCGGGCATGATGGTGATAATGATCGGCAGGTTGAATTCTTTGGCAAATTCGAAGTCCCTCTGATCGTGGGCGGGAACGGACATTATTGCGCCCGTGCCGTATTCTGCCAGAACGAAATTACTCACAAAAATGGGCACCCTCTGCCGGGTGAGAGGATTGATGGCGTATCCGCCTGTAAAAACCCCTTCTTTCTTCAGGGAAAGCTCTGCCCTGAAGCTCCGGTCCTGCATCTTTGCCTTCTCAACAAAGGCAATCGCGTCTTTTTCATGAGGGGTGCCGAGACCCAACGTTGTTGCAAGAGGGTGTTCCGGAGCGAGGACCATGAAGGTCACACCATAGAGTGTATCGGGCCTGGTGGTAAAGATCGTCAGCTTATCCCCTTTTTCGAGAGGAAAATCGACCTCCGCGCCGAAGCTCTTTCCTATCCAGTTCCGCTGCATGTTCAGGACGCGGTCGGGCCAGCCCGGGAGATTCTTCGTATATTCATAAAGCTCGTCCGCGTACTTCGTGATCGCAAAGAACCACTGGGTAAGCTCGTTCTGGATAACCTCCTGACCGCACCGCCAGCATCTGCCGTCCTCTACCTGCTCGTTGGCGAGCACTGTCTGGCACTGTTCGCAATAATTGACAGGCGCACTTTTCCGGTAGATAAGGCCCTTCTCAAACATTTTCAGGAAGATCCACTGCTCGTGGCCGTAATACGCTACATCGCAGGTTGCTATCTCCCTGTCCCAATCGTAGCCGAAGCCAAGGCGCTTCAGCTGTTTTTTCATGTAAGCGATATTTTCTTTTGTCCAGACAGCCGGGTGTATCCCCCGCTGAATGGCTGCATTCTCTGCGGGCATGCCGAACGCGTCCCATCCCATCGGGTGGAGGACGTTCAGCCCTCTCATTCTTTTGTAACGTGCGATTACGTCACCAATAGAGTAGTTCCGCACATGACCCATATGGATTCTGCCGGACGGATAGGGGAACATTTCCAGGAGATAGAATTTCTCCTTTTCTTTATCCTCTGTCACGCGAAAGAGGTTCTGTTCCTCCCACACGGATTGCCATTTCTCTTCTATAGCCTTCGGATCGTACCCTTGAACGTCTCTCTCTTTCATCCCATCACCGGTTCTTCAATAAATCAGGCTTTTGAAGGTGTTTACGCCTTCTCTTCCACCATAGCTTTTATGCGCAGGCGCAAAGCGTTCAATTATTGGGGCTTGCGTCGCCCCCTCCACCGGCAGAAGCCGGATGGAGCCTCCCCTTCAACAAAAGGAAGAGGCATTAGGCCCCGGCTAGCGTCGCCCCTCCGCCAGCAAAGCTGCCGGGCCTTCCCCTCATAAAGAGGAAAAGGCATTTTACCTGCCCCGGTCGACCCTCAGCAAAAGGAAGAGGCATTATACCGCTGCTTGTGTCATTAACTAACATCAAACCTTTTCCTCGACCATCGCTTTTATGCGCAGGCGCAAAGCGTTCAATTTGATAAAGCCGCTCGCGTCGCCCTGGTTGTACACCGTATCTTTGTCAAAGGTCGCGAAGTCCGGCTTATAGAGCGAGTTTTCCGATTTCCTTCCGACCACGATCGTGTTCCCCTTGTAGAGCTTGAGCCTGACCGTTCCCGTAACGCCTTTCTGGGCCTGGTCGGTAAAGGCGCGAAGGGCCTCCATCTCCGGCGAGTACCAGAAACCGTAATAAACAAGCTCTGAAACCTTCGTAATCAGGCTGTCGCGGAGATGCATCACTTCACGGTCCATGGTGATCGATTCCATGGCCCGATGCGCCACATGCAGAATGGTGCAGCCCGGCGTCTCGTACACGCCGCGCGATTTCATTCCCACAAACCTGTTCTCTACTATATCGACCCTGCCGATGCCGTTCTCGCCTGCAATGCGGTTGAGCAGGTCTATGATTTCATGCGCCTTCATCTCTTTTCCGTCGATTCGCCTCGGCGTGCCGTCCTCGAAATCGATTTCGATGTACCGGGGCTTATCGGGTGCCCTTTCCGGCGAGACCGTGAGACGGAACATCGATTCGTCAGGCTCATTCCAGGGGTCCTCCAGGATGCCCCCTTCGTAGCTGATGTGCATCAGGTTCCGGTCCATGCTGTAAGGCTTGGCTTTGCTTACCGGCACATCGATCCCATGCTCTCTTGCATAATCCATGAGGTCTTCCCTGGATGAAAAGTTCCATTCCCTCCACGGCGCGATGACCTTTATGTGGGGTGCGAGCGCGTAAAAAGTCAGCTCAAAACGCACCTGGTCATTGCCTTTGCCGGTCGAGCCATGACAGACCGCATCGGCATTCTCCATTTTGGCGATCTCCACCTGTCTCTTTGCGATGAGCGGCCTCGCGATAGACGTTCCGAGCATGTAAGTCCCTTCATAGATCGCGTTTGCCTTAATGCAGAAAAAGACGAAATCTCTTGCAAATTCCTCCCTGAGGTCCTCAATGTATATCTTTGAAGCCCCGGTTCTAATGGCTTTCTCTTCCAGGCCGTCGAGTTCGTCCTGCTGTCCCACGTCCGCCGTGTAGGCTATCACTTCGCATCCGTACTGCTCGCGCAGCCATTTCACCAATATTGAAGTATCAAGTCCGCCTGAATAGGCGAGAACTACTTTTTTGATATCGCTGCTCATGTACCATCCTCCATCAAATAACAAAGGCGCAAATGAGAAAATGGCAGCGCCATTTCACCATTTTGTCGCCTTTTTATGCCTTTTATTCATCCGTCTTCGTAATCAGCCATTCCAAAAGTGCCTGCTGCACGTATAGTCTGTTCTCTGCTTGCGTGAAGATTACGTCCTGGAACCGTTCAAAAACCGCGTCCGTTATCTCCTGATCCCTGTGAGCAGGAAGGCAATGCATGACTATTGCGTCGGGTTTCGCAACCTTCATCAGCTCGTCGTCCAGCCGGAACGGTCCGAACGCCTGCTTTCTCTCTTCCTTCTCCTTCTCCATACCCATACTGACCCATACGTCGGTGTTGATCACATCCGCCTCTTTGGCGGCCGCAAATGGGTCGGTGGTCAGAGTCAGCGTGCCCTTCTCCTCCGCCGCATCGACCACTTCCTTAAAGGGGCCGTATCCTTCCGGTGATGCTACAGCAAGAGGAAAACCGAAAAGGATCGACGCTTCTATCCACGAATTGGCGATGTTATTGCCATCGCCCACGTATGCTATCTTCATATCGGTCAGATTCCCTTTACGCTCTTTCACGGTGAGGAGGTCCGCCAGTATCTGGCAGGGGTGGTAGAGGTCAGACAAACCGTTGATCACGGGTATGCTCGCCCATCTGGCAAGTTCTTCAACGGTTTGCTGAGAATAAGTACGGATCATGATGGCATCCGCATAGCGGCTGAGAACCCTTGCCGTATCCCGCACGGGTTCACCTCTGCCCATTTGCGTTTCCGATGGGCTGAGAAACAGGGCATTGCCTCCCAGTTGCTGTATCCCCACCTCAAATGATATCCTCGTTCTTGTCGATGCCTTTTCGAAGATCATTGCGAGGGTCCGGTCCTTGAGAGGCTTGTATTCTCCCCGTGTCTTTCGGACCTGTTTCAGAAAAGCGGCTCTTTCCAGCAGATAAGTGCACTCCTCGGTCGTGGTGTCGAGCAACCTCGTGAAATCCCTTTTCATTTCTTATTGTGCCTCTCGAATATCTTGCTGGCTATCTCAAGAAATATGTCGATCTCTTCTCTTTCTATGATAAGGGGAGGCAAGAGCCTCACCACATTGCCCTTCGATGCATAAAGAATAACGCCTTCCGCCAGAAAATCCTGAACTATGCTGTTAACCTCAACATTGAATTCAATGCCGAGAAGCAGACCCATTCCCCTCACGTCGACGATAAAGGGAAACCTCTTCTTCAAGGCGAGAAGTCCCTGCTGGAGATAGGCGCCTGTCTTTTCACATTTACGGACGATGCCCTCTTCAAGCATGGTATTGATGGTCGCGATCACCGCAGCCGACGCAAGCGGGTTCCCTCCAAAGGTTGATGCGTGCGTGCCTGGCTCAAAGGAATCCATCACCCGGTCTGTCGCCACCATCGCTCCCACGGGAAATCCGCTTCCCAATGCCTTCGCGAGGCTCATAATATCCGGTTCTATGCCATAATGCTCGTAGCAGAAAAGCTTGCCAGTCCTGGCCATTCCTGTCTGGACCTCATCTATTATCAAAAGAATGTCTTTTTCCCTGGTTATTTCCCGCAGCTTTTTCAGGTACTCTTTTCCGGCGACGAACACCCCGCCCTCCGACTGGATACACTCGAGCATGATGGCGCACGTCCTCTCGGATATGCTCTTCTCAACCGCGTCCAGGTCATTGAACGGCACGAAGGAAAAACCGTCAACCATGGGGCTGAAGCCTACCTGGAACTTGGTCTGGCCTGTTGCCGACAAGGTGGCAATGGTACGGCCGTGAAAGGAGTTCTCCATTGCGATGATTTCCGATCTCCCCTCGCCATGGTTTTTCCAGGAATAACGCCGTGCGAGCTTGATCGCCGCCTCGTTCGCCTCGGCCCCGCTATTGCAGAAAAACACCTTGTCCGCAAATGAGTTCTCCACGATCAACTCGGCCGCCCTGATCTGGGGGTCTGTATAGAAGATATTCGAGACATGCCATAGCTTGTTTGCCTGGTTTGTCAAACGGTCGACTGCCGCCTTGTTCACATGACCCAGGTTGCACACGGCTATGCCGGACAGGAAATCCAGATAGCGTCTTCCGTTCATATCCCAAAGCCAGCATCCTTCTCCTTTGGCGATGCCGATCGGGAAGCGGTTGTAGGTATTAGCCAGGTATTTTTTCCCTTTATCTATCCATTCCTGCTGCATGCTATTCTCCCGCTATCTGGGTACCGATACCCGAGTCTGTAAATACTTCCAGGAGCAACGCGTGGGGAATCCGGCCGTCGATGATGTGTGTCTTCTTCACGCCGCCATGCAGCGCGTCAAGGCAGCACGTGATCTTGGGTATCATTCCTCCCCTCACAGTGTTACTCTTCACCAGCTTTCTCGCCTCCTGAGTGGTCAACGCCGATATCGGCTTCAGCGTCTCATCAAGGACCCCGGGGACATCGGTCAGGAGAATCAGCTTTTCGGCCCGCAGCGACTTTGCAATAGCACCGGCAGCGGTATCGGCATTCACATTATAGGTGTTCCCGTCGTTGCTCGTGGCGAGCGGTGCAATGACAGGGATGCAACCGGAATCGGAAACTAATTTGATCATCTTTCCGTTCACGTTTACCACCTCTCCCACAAAACCGATGTCCTTACCCTTGACCTTTTCAGCGAGAAGGAGCTTTCCGTCTTTTCCGGACAAACCGAGTGCCTGCCCCCCGTTATTATGAATTTCCTGAACGATCTCCTTGTTGATCGATCCCGAAAGCACCATCTCCACGACTTTCAGGGTCGCCTCATCGGTGACCCTCAATCCGTCCACGAATCTCGTCGGTATATCGAGCTTGGTGAGCATTCTTTCGATCGCCGGCCCTCCGCCGTGTACGATAACAGGGTTTATGCCGACATATTTGAGGAGGACGATGTCCTTTGCAAACTCCTTTTTCAGCGGCTCCTCCTCCATTGCCGCCCCACCGTATTTTACAACAAAGGTGCAGCCCGAGAAATTCTTGATGTACGGAAGCGCTTCCAGTAAAACGTTGATCTTCTCCATTACAGTATGTACCTGCTCAGGTCCTCCTTCTCAAGGAATTCACTCAGTCTTTGCCTCACATATTCTTTGGTTATGGTCACCTTCTTTTCCGTCATTTCCGGTGCGTCGAAAGAGACATCGTCGAGGAGCTTCTCCATTACCGTATAGAGCCTCCTTGCCCCTATATTCTCGGTCATCTCATTGATCCGCTGGGAGATGTCGGCTATTTCCAGAATGCCTTCATGTCCGAAGTCGAGCTCGATCCCCTCTGTCTCCAGAAGCGCCTTGTACTGTTTTACCAATGCGTTATCAGGCTCCGTGAGTATCCTGAAAAAATCGTCCTTGGTGAGGGGCCCCAATTCGACCCGTATCGGGAACCTCCCTTGAAGCTCCGGTATCAGGTCGGAGGGCTTGGACATGTGGAAAGCACCTGCCGCAATAAAGAGAATGTGATCCGTTTTTACCATGCCGTACTTGGTGGTCACGGTTGTTCCTTCCACTATGGGGAGTATGTCCCGCTGGACCCCTTCCCTGGAGACATCCGGCCCGTGGGTCTGATCACGGCTCGCGATCTTGTCAAGCTCGTCCAGGAATATGATCCCCGCCTGCTCCACCCTGTTCACCGCATCGTTCACCACCCTGTCCATATCGATCAGCTTCTTTGACTCTTCCTGGATAAGATGCTCGTAAGCTTCGCCCACCTTCACCCGCCGCCTTTTCGTCTTCTTGGGCAGGATATTGCCGAACATGTCCCGAAGCTGCATATCCATCTCTTCCATGCCCTGGGATGAGAATATCTCTATAATCGGAAGGGATCGCTCGGGCACCTCGATCTCCACGAACTTCTCCTTGAGCTTCCCCTCCCTGAAGAAAGCCCTCATTTTTTCCCTTGTAAGATCGTTGGGCTGCTCCTCCCCGGGCCTGGAAGCCCTCTTCGGCGAAACCAAAAGGTCGAGTATCCTTTCTTCCGCCAGATCGCGCGCCTTCTCCAATACACGTTCCTGCTCTTCCTTTTTTACCATGTTCACGGAAAGCTCGGTAAGGTCCCTGATCATTGACTCCACATCTCGACCCACATAGCCCACTTCAGTGAATTTGGTGGCCTCGATCTTTAAAAAAGGTGCATTGGCAAGCTTGGCGAGACGCCTCGCTATCTCGGTCTTGCCGACGCCTGTAGGGCCTATCATGATGATGTTCTTCGGCGCGATCTCATCCCGAAGGGACTCGGGAATCATCTGCCTTCTCCATCTGTTGCGTAACGCGATTGCGACTGCCCTCTTGGCCTTATTCTGGCCGATAATGTACCTGTTCAGCTCTTCCAGAATGGCCCGGGGTATCATCGTCTTCATCTACAGCTCCTATAACTCCTCAATGACTAACCTGTCATTCGTGTAAATGCATATTTCGGATGCGATGAGCATTGCTTCCTTCACAATTTCGAGCGCGCTCAGGTCCGCATGTTTCACGAGTGCCTTTGCTGCGGCTTGGGCGTACGGGCCGCCTGATCCTATGGCCGCGATTCCGTCATCCGGCTCGACCACATCCCCGGTGCCTGAAAGGATAAAGGTATGGTCCGCATCCGCGATCAGGAGAAGGGCTTCCAGCCGGCGAAGCAGCCGGTCGGTTCTCCAGTCCTTCGCGAGCTCCACCGAAGCCCGCGTGATGTTGCCATTATACTGCTCAAGTTTCTTCTCGAAGCGTTCAAACAGGGTAAAGGCATCGGCGGTTGCCCCTGCGAAGCCGGCAAGGCACTTGTCCTGGTAGAGTTTTCGCACCTTTTTTGCGGTGTGTTTCATCACCGTATTCTGCAGGGTGACCTGCCCGTCACCGGCCAAAGCGACCTTATTTTTGTGCCTTACACAAAGAATTGTGGTACTTTTCATTTTATCTTCTCGGATGGGCCTTGTCGTATATCTCCATGATCTTGTCAATGGAGATGTGGGTATATTTCTGGGTTGTTGAAAGCTTGGAATGGCCCAGCAACTCCTGGATGCTCCGAAGATCGGCTCCGCCGTTGAGCATGTGGGTTGCAAAGGAATGTCTTATACCGTGGAGCGCGAGGTTCTTGAAAAGGCTCGCGTCCAGTTGGTGCTTCTTCATCACTTTCAAGAGGCCCCGGTAGGAGAGCTTGTTGCCCTGCCTGTTCACAAACAGGGCGTTCACCGATTCCCTCCGCCTGCCCCGGACCTCCTCCATGTAACGTTCCAATGCATCGCGGGCTTTCTCGCCAAACGGCAGAACCCGTTCCTTGCCGCCTTTTCCTTTGACGAGGGCCAGGGACCCTTCCATGTGGACATCGCCGACAGTAAGATCAAGCGCTTCCTGCGCCCTCATCCCTGTAGAATAGATGAGCTCGAAAATTGCCCGGTTCCTTAAGTTGATCCAGGTTTCCCCGGGCAAGGTGTCGAGGAAATGAAATATCTCGTCCACTGTGTAGAACTTCGGCAGCTTCTTCTCGATCCTCGGGTTCTTTATCAAGGAAGCCGGGTTTTCTTTGATATACCCTTTCTTCTTGAGGAATTTAAAGAAAACCTTGATCGACGATACCTTCCTGGAGAGCGATGATTTCTTCAGACCCCCGTACAACTCCGCCACGTAAGCCCGAATTACCTTATGATCGACTTCGTCGATCCGGTTCTTCTTCAGGTATGACAGGAAATTCCTGATATCCCCCTCGTAGGCGCGCATCGTGTTCGGCGACGCATCTTTCTGTGTTACCAGATAGTGGTAGAATTCATCAGCGAAGTCCCCAAGATCTTTTGTATCCATAAGATTATTATTCTATTACGTTTTTCCAAATAATCAAGCATTTTCCATGATTCTGCGCGTTCCGGGCGGCTCCCTGGTGCGGCATCAGTGCTTCTCCGGACCCATGCCGTTTGCTACGTTAGTCCGTACTCAAGTGATTGAACGTGGGTCCGTTTTTGGGCCTGCTTTCGACGCTTGACTTCCTTCTGCGTGCTATGCTAACAATCAAGAAAGAATAAAGATGAATCGCTGAACGAGGCAGGGAGCAGGATGAACTATCCGCACGTTTTTTCCCCCGGACGCATCGGACCCCTCACCACCAAAAATCGAATAAAGTACGCGGCCACGGAGTCGAACTTCAACACCCAGGATGGGTTCGTGACCGACAAAGAGATAGCTTACCTCGAAGCCCAGGCGTGCGGGGGTGCGGGTATCGTTACCACTCAGGGGGCTCATCCTG
This sequence comes from Syntrophorhabdaceae bacterium PtaU1.Bin034, assembly GCA_002067405.1. The sequence continues at coordinate 106,137 of MVRP01000001.1, forward strand.
ATATAAAGGGGGAGGGGAAAGGCTTTCGAGGGACCATGTCCATCGCTCACGACCGCTTCATCCCCGGGCTCGCCAAGCTGGCCGAAGCCATCAAGAGCAACGGCGCCCTTGCGGCACTGCAGATCCTTCACTGCGGCAGGGAAGGCGGTGTAGACCTGGATTACTGCCTTATGCCCTCCGTTGTGCCTCAACGGCTTTCTTATTTCAAACCACCGAGGGAGATCACACCTGCCGAAATAAAACAGGCTGTCAAGGACCACGTTGCCGCGGCGCGACGGGCCGTTGATGCCGGGTATGACATGATAGAGCTGTCAGGTATCGTGGGGTACCTCATCTCTACCTTTATATCCCGCTACACGAACAAGAGGCAGGACGAGTACGGCGGTGAAACACTCAGGGAAAGGTGCCGCCTCATGGTGGAGATCCTGGGGGCTATTAAGGCTGAAGTAGGCGACAGGTTCCCGGTGGGGATACGCCTGTGCGGTGCCGAGCTGATCGATGACCGGGGTGGCAACACGCTGGAGGAGAGCATCGAGAGCTTTCGCATCGCGGAAGAAGCGGGCGCCGACTATGTGAGCGTCACCATCGGGTGGCATGAATCGTCTTTGTCCGTCATTACGCGGGATGTGCCCATGGGCCACTGGCTTTGGGTGGCCGATCGCGTCAAAAAGCTCGTGAACGTTCCTGTCATGATGGCATTTCGCCTCTTTCTGCCTGATATTCCCGAAAAAGCCATTGCTGACGGCACTATCGATTTCTGGGAGGCATGCCGTCCCATGATCGCCGACCCGCAACTGCCGTTGAAGGCGGCTGAAGGAAGAACGAACGAAATAGTCCCGTGCATCGCCTGTAACCTCTGTTTTTCCCGCCTCTATTATCACCAACCGATCATGTGCACGGTGAGACCTTCTCTCGGCCACGAGAGAGAAAAAGAGTGGGGCTACTATGGCTTCCGGCCGGCAAAAACACGAAAGAAGATCGGCGTGATCGGCGGAGGACCGGCAGGATTACAGTTCGCGGCAGTAGCGGCGGAAAAAGGACACCAGGTCACATTGTGGGAAAAGAAATCATCCGTGGGCGGGAATATACTGCTCGCGTCAAAAGTGGACGACGGAGAGGATGAACTGCTCCGTCCTATCCGATACCTTGAAGGTCAGTGCCGGAAGGCAGGGGTAAGAATAGAGCAGGGCACGGAGTGTACGGCCGAAACGGCGCGCAGACAGAATCTCGACATGCTGGTCATAGCGGCCGGTTCCTTCTTTAAGGCCTTGCCCCGATCAGCCGAAGGTCTATCTTATCTCACCCCGGCCGATGTTATCGAAAAGGAGGAAAGGCCGGGGAAAAAGGTGGGCATTCTCGGGGGCGACGGAGTGGGCCTCGCGGTCGCGGTCTATCTGCTTCGCCAGGGCGAACACGACATCACACTGATCGAGGAATCGGGACGGCTCGGACGCGACGTGAGCCCTTTCTATCTCTGGCGCTACCTGAAGCTCTTCAAGGAAAGGGGCGTTACGTTCCTGACACGGGCAACGCCTGTACGTCTCTCCGGCGGAGAGATAACAGTGTCGTCGCCCAAGGGGGAAAGAACAGTATTGGTAGACAATATCATTGTGGCAATAAGGCAGAACCCTGAAGAATGGAAGACAGCCTACTCCGGTTGCGCTCCGGAAGTGTACGTAATCGGTGACGCCAAGAGACCGAGGCGGCTTCACAACGCCATCCACGACGGCTACCGAATGGGTATGCATATATGATCCCGATGATCGATATGGACAAATGCACGGGATGCAAGAAATGTGTTGAGGTCTGTCCTCCTCGGGCTATTGTCCTGAAAGAGAAAAAGGCACAAATAGAGGATGAGTTCTGTGAGGAGTGCGGCTACTGTGCAGGCGAATGCCCGGTGGGAGCCATCCACGTACCGTTTCCCCGGTTCGGAACCTGATTCCCGGAAGCATTGTCTGGATACAAATAACCGCCTGTTTATTAGCTTTTTGCGGGTGTGAACCCGGACATGGCCACTTGATAATTTCCTCTTTTGCAGGTATAATACCAAATTCACAAAGAAAACATCATTCCCCTTTTTCGGAAAATTGCGGAGGATACATGAAGGTAGAGGTAGAAAGTCTGGATAGCGTCAGAAAGAATATCGAGGTGGTTCTCGACGAGAGCAAGGTCAACGAGCTACGCGAAGGGATATATCAAGACCTGAAGAAGCATGCAAAAATTAAAGGCTTTCGGCCGGGGAAAGTGCCGAGATCCATCATCCAGACCTACTACAAGGACTACATAGAAGACGAGCTGAAGAGAAAGATGGTAGAGGAGACGATGGGCGATGCCCTTTCCGAGACGAAAGTGGAGCCGGTGAGCGAGCCTCGCGTCGAGTTCCTTGAGGATGAGGGCCGGTTCGGATACAAAATGGAATGTGAAGTGGTGCCCGAGTTCGAAACGCCTCCTTACAAAGGCATTGAGGTAGAGGCAGAGAAGATCGATGTAACCGAAGAAGATATTGCCAAAAGACTTGAATCCATGCAGCAGATGCACACGCAGTTGATGGACAGAGAGGGAGATCAGCCGGCGCAGAAAGGCGATTTCGTGATCGTGAAATATGAGGCTTCTCACGACGGAAAACCGGTGAAGGGTGTGAAGGCTGAATCGTATCCTCTTGACTTGGGTAGCGCCAACCTTACCCCCGAGTTCGAAAACGGGATCGTGGGAATGAAGGTGGGCGAGGAGAAGGAGATAGCCATTCCCTTCGCAGCGGACTACCCGGATAAGGATGTGGCGGGGAAAACCCTTCTCTTCAAGGTTGAATTAAAGGAAATCAAGGAGAAGAAACTGCCGGAACTGAACGACGATTTCGCAAAGGACCTCTCTTTCGAGAACATGGATCAATTGAGAGCGGAAGTAAAGAAAGGGCTGGAGACGGAAAAAGAAGGTCAGAGAAAGAATATTATTGCCGAGCAGATAGTGAACTCCCTCCTTGAAAAGAGTGACTTCCCCGTGCCGGCTAGGATGGCGCAGAAGCGGGCAGAGATGCTCGTGGAGGATGCCAGATCGCGGATGAAGGTAGGGACGCTGAGCGATGAGGAAGACAGAAGTCTCAACACCGCGTTGCTGAAAGAATACGAGCCGGAGGCACAGAAGAGAATCAAGATGGGATTGATCCTCGCCAAAATCGCGGAGCAGGAGGGGCTTAAGGTAGAGGACAGTGAGGTTGACGAGCGGCTTCAGCGAATTGCAGAAGAAACCAAGAGGGCTTATGATTATATAAGAGAATTCTATGAGAAATACAATCTTAGGGGCAACCTTAAGACGAGCATGCTCGAGGAGAAAACAATGAATCTTCTCATCGAGAACGCGGCAGTGAAGGAGAAACAATGAATCTAGTACCAATGGTCATCGAGAAGGACGGGCGGGGAGAAAGGGCCTACGACATATATTCAAGGTTGCTCAAGGAGCGAATAGTCTTCCTCGGCACCGCAATAGACGATGTTGTGGCCAATCTCATTATTGCCCAGCTACTCTTCCTCGAATCGGAGGACCCGACAAAGGAAATTTACATCTATGTCAATTCACCCGGAGGGTTGATCACGAGTGGACTGGCAATTTATGATACAATGCAGTATGTGAAACCCCCCATCGCCACTATATGCATAGGCCAGGCGGCAAGCATGGGAGCCGTCTTGCTGGCGGGTGGGGCCAAGGGCAAGCGCTACGCCCTTCCACATGCGCGGGTGCTCATACACCAGCCCCTGGGCGGCGCCCAAGGACAGGCGACTGACATCGACATCCAGGCACGTGAGATATTAAGGATGAGGGAAGAGATCAACACAATATTCACCAAGCATACCGGTCAGGATATGGAAAAGATCAGGCAGGATACGGAGCGAGATTTCTTTATGACTGCGGAACAGGCGCTTAAGTACGGTATCATAGACCAGATCGTGGAGAAAAGAGCATGACAGTGATGAAGAAGAATAACGGAAGGACGATGAAGCTTCATTGTTCCTTCTGCGGTAAAAGCCAGGACGAGGTAAAGAAACTGATTGCCGGTCCTATGGTTTATATATGCGATGAGTGCATCGAGCTGTGCAACGAGATCATCCAGGAAGAGGCTAAGCGGGAGAGGTTCGAGTATATAAAGACCTCCATACCGAAGCCCCATGAGATCAGAAGGATACTCGATGATTACGTCATCGGCCAGGACTTTGCGAAGAAAGTCCTTTCGGTTGCCGTTTACAACCATTACAAGAGAATTGAATCCCGGACGACCTTCGACGATGTAGAAATCCAGAAGAGCAACATCCTGCTCGTCGGCCCTACGGGATCGGGCAAGACCTTGCTCGCCCAGACCCTCGCGAAGATCCTCCATGTGCCCTTTACCATCGCCGATGCCACGACCCTTACCGAGGCAGGCTACGTGGGCGAGGACGTTGAGAACATTATTCTCAATCTGCTCCAATCAGCGGATTACAACATCGAGCGGGCCGAGAAGGGAATCGTTTATATCGATGAGATAGACAAAATCTCGAAGAAGACGGACAGCCCCTCCATCACCCGCGATGTATCGGGCGAAGGTGTGCAGCAGGCGCTGCTCAAGATCATAGAGGGTACCGTGGCCAATGTCCCGCCGAAGGGCGGCAGGAAACATCCGCAGCAGGATTACATCAAGGTGGATACCACAAATATCCTCTTTATATGCGGTGGAGCTTTCCACGGGCTTGAATCGATCATCGCCAACCGGATAGGCAGGAAGAGTATCGGTTTTGGCGTTGACGTCGAGGGCGGAAGAGATAAAATGTACGGGGAGCTCATACGCGACGTTCAGCCGGAAGACCTGCTCAAATACGGCCTGATCCCGGAATTCATCGGCAGGCTCCCTATCACCGCGACCCTTGAGGAGCTCGGTGAGGAAGTCCTGGTCGAGATACTGAAAAAGCCCAGAAACGCGATAGTAAAGCAGTACAAGAAGCTCTTCGAGCTGGAGAATGTGAAACTTACCTTCACCGAAGGCGCAGTGCGCGGCATAGCCAGAGAGGCAATGAAGAAGAAAACGGGAGCAAGAGGATTGCGCTCGATCATGGAAAAAGTCATGCTTGACGTCATGTACGAACTCCCGTCAATTGCGAACGTGAAGGAGTGCGTCGTAAGCGAAGAAGTGATAGTCAACCACGAAAAGCCTATTCTCATTTACGAGGAAGAGGCGGAGATTGCCTGAAGTCTTTGACTTTTAGACGCAAACCTGCTATAAATAGCGACGACAGTTGGGCGGGTAGCTCAGCGGGAGAGCATCGGCCTTACAAGCCGGGGGTCACAGGTTCAATCCCTGTTCCGCCTACCATGAAGTGCTAGCGTACCCAAGAGGGTGGGTCGCTTCGCGAGCCTTGCTCGTGGAGGGGCGACGCAAGCCCCAATATATTTGATAATGAAGCGGGGACGTAGTTAAGTTGGTCATAACGCCGGCCTGTCACGCCGGAGGCCGCGAGTTCAAGTCTCGTCGTCCCCGCCATTAATATTTCAAAGAAAATAGGGGGGTCTGATTTTCAGACCCCCCTATTTTTTGTCTCCAGACTGTCTCCGGGGTGGTGTCTTGTTTTCTGTTCCGCAACACGGGCACATATTCTTCAACTACGCCTTGCCGAAGGACTCTATAATCTTCTCTTTCCGGACAAGACAGACATCAAGGAAACGCCAAGGACGAAAAAACACGAATTCAAGCTATCCTTCAGCTTTTGGAAGGAATGGGGGTAGAATAAACTCAGGAAGCTGCAGATAAGAATGTTCCTTCAAAAAAGCAGCGACACAATTGTCGAAAAGAAAGACGGCTTTCGACAATTCGCGGGCTGATATGCTTCGAGCATTACGAAAAACCCCAATGAACATGCGTGCTAATTTCTGTCTCGCACACTGGCACGTTTGTTGCTGTTCCATTAATAACAGCAAAGGGGGTTGACATGATGCTCATAAGGTGTGCGGTACTTCTCGCGATTGTCTTGTCGGCGCCGGTGCTTTCCATGGCCGCCGACCCGGGCGCCCTTTACTTCAGGTTGATAGAAGGCGACGTTCAGATGAAGATGGAGGACAATGCCGATTGGGTCCCTGCGGCCGCAAACACACCTATTTATCAGGGAGACAGACTTTGGGTTCCTGACGATGCCAGAACTGAAGTCCGGTTCAGAAACGGTACTTCGCTGAGGCTAGGACACAACACCGCATTGGAGGTGAGCACCGCCGAACAGGATGCCTACCGGCTCTACCTGGATGAGGGCAGAGCTTACGTTAATTTTAAGGGCCCTCAACAATCAGCGTTCACGATAGACACTCCCGAAGGTTCGGTACGACCGGAAACTGATTCGATCTTCATGGTGGAAGTCCAGGAGAACGGCGACGCCGCGGTTTCGGTGATTAGTGGGAACGTCTATGTAAGTCGTGAAGCCGGAGAAATGAGGATTGCACCGGGAGATCGATTGCTGCTTCGGAACAATGGCAAAAACCCCGAGCTTTGGGCACTTGCTCCGGAAGACGAGTGGATGCGGTGGAACAGGCAAAGAGACCGGGAGGTTTACGGAACGCCGACCGGCCACAGCACTACCTACTTGCCTGATGAGCTAAAAACCTATTCTTCAGACTTCGATTCGAATGGAAGATGGGTAAATGTGCCTGAGTATGGCTATGTCTGGACACCGACCGTCGTTGTCGCCGCTGATTGGTCTCCGTACAGGATCGGCCGCTGGGTGTGGATAAGGGGCGACTATGTATGGATCTCCCATGAACGCTGGGGGTGGGCGCCATACCACTACGGACGATGGGCACATGTGCACAAAATAGGATGGTGCTGGATCCCTCCGGGCCGTGGTGCGGTTCACTGGGGTCCGGGATACGTAGGCTGGGTGCACACCTCTTCGCGCGTGTCGTGGGTCCCCCTCGCCCCACGCGAGACCTACTACGGTCGCGGTCACTTTGGACCGCACAGTGTTAATATCACTCGGGTCAACGTCCAGAAGACCGTAGTAACCAATGTGTACAAAAACATCCACGTGGTAAACGGTGTGACGACCGTCCAGCGGGACTCCTTCATTGCGGGAAGGACTGCGGAGCACAGGGTAAAAGAAAACCCGTTCCTGAACCAGCGCCCTTCTTTGGGTGCTCCGCAAATCAAGCCGGTGCATGCGACCGTAATGCCGGTCGTCAAGTCAATCCCGCTCGCAAAGCAGCCGCCGCAAAGGATACGTGAAGCCGTACACAGGCCGGATTTTGGCCGGGGGCAGGGCGGCAAAATCCCCGCGGGACCGGTAAAAGCGACCCCATTGCCTGCAGACCGGACGCCTGACCGGAGAATTGGTGCGCCGGAACGAGAGAGGGTAGATGCATCTCAAGCGAAAAGGCCTGCAGCCGAGCAGGGGGTGAGGCCGGATGGAAAGACCGGCCAAACAGGGAAGCCGACAGGCCCCGGGAACCGGTACGACAATGCATCGGCTCACGGAACTCCCGGCCCTATTGGGCAGGCTAATTCGGGTAAGCCCGGTTTCGAGGGCCGCACCTCCCTAGGAGTGCAGCCTGCAAAGCCGACAGCCAAGGACGGGGTCACTCGCTACACCACAAAAGATGTGGCAACCAAAAGACAAGACCGGCCGGACAAGCCCAACAACGACGTCGTGCAGAGAGATCAGCGGTTCCAGCCATCACCCGCTCGGGCGCAGAGAGATGAAAAGCCTCGACCGGGGAACGCTGCCGGGCCGCCGACAGGCAATCGCGGCGCGACGGAGAGGAGCAAAGAAACCAGACCCGCCGGGACCACGGACCAGAGACCCCGGACTGCAGCCGAGCCGGTACAGGCACCGGTGATGAGACCGGATCAGCGGCAGGCTCAACCGGTTGAAATCCAACGAAAGAATCCAGGCGAAGGCGGTCGCAATGCGCCTCAGCCTGTGTCCAGACCGCGAATAGAACCTCCTGCCCGAACCCAACAGCTTCCCCCAGCCCCTGCAGCCCAGCCGAGACCATCTTTTGCTCCTGTTGAACGACCGAAGCAAGCCAATGTTCACGCGCCGCCCTCTCCGCAGCCTCGCGAATCGTCGTCGAGGCCGGTCAACCCTGCCAAGCCTCCGTCCGTGCCGAAAGATGTTGCGAGGACGAATGCCGGTCAACCCAGGCAGGCAGTCGTTACCAAGCCTGCCGAAGTGCCCGCCGTAAAGCCGGCCGGGCCCCAAAGGAGGGAACCGGCGGGAGTTGCTGCGCCCAAAGTCGAATCGGCTCGGCCGAAACAGGAGCAGCAGCCGGCACGCAGCGGCAATGGCCCGAGAGAGAACAAAGAAGGGGGTCATAATAACAGGCCTGACAACAACCGTCAGGGAAGGTAGGAGTACGTGCTAAAATGAGAATATTTGATTACCGATCGTGAGGGACGATTCTCCGTAAAAAAAACCTGTTACTCCCCGGTTTTTGGCAGGGTGAAATAGAAGGTCGCGCCTTTGTCGGTCTCGCCCTCGGCCCATACCCGGCCTCCGTGACGCTCGACAATGCGTTTTACTACGGCAAGACCGACGCCAGTACCCTCGAATTCGTCGGAACCATGCAGACGCTGGAACAAGCCAAACAGGGTCTGTGCGTGGCGTGCCTCGAAACCGGAGCCGTTGTCTTTTACAGAGTATGTGTTCACTTCATCGGTGTCGACGCTTGCCATTTCTATAATCGCCTGATCCCGATGCCTGGTAAACTTGAAGGCATTCGACAGAAGATTGAGGAGCACCTGACGGATCATAGCAGGATCGCCCCAGGCTTCGGACAGATTCCCTACCGTCGCGATCATCGAGCGGCCCGGATCGACCCGCCTCAGCTCCTCGATGATTGACTTTGCAAGCGCGGTCATATCGATCCTCGTGCGCTGCAACTCGCCCCTCCCGATGCGGCAGTAATCAAGCAGGTCTCTTATCAACTGGTCCATCTTCCTTGCGCTGTCCTGAATGATGCCGATATAGTTGCGACACTTCTCGGTGGGACCGTTCAGGCATGTCTTTTCCATTCGCCTTGAAAAGCCTTCAATTGCGATGAGGGGCAGCTTAAGATCGTGGGAGACCATGTAGTTGAACGCTTCGAGCTCCTCGTTGCTGTCTTTCAGCTCCTGGACATGCCTCTCAAGCTTCCGGTTCAACATCCGGATCTCTTCCTCGGCAGCTTTAAGTTTCGTAATATCGCGCAAGACCGCAAGGACAGCCGGTTCCCCTTTATAGATGGTCTTTACCGCCGAAGACTGGACCCATCGAACCTCCCCATCAGGCCGCTTTATCCTGTACTCAAAAATGTGCTCGGTAAGCCGGCCCTCCTGCCTGGCGAGGGATCTCTTTCTGACCGCATCGCGATCTTCATGCAGGATGAATTGATCCAGGGGGAGACCAATGACTTCGGAAACGCTCTTAAGGCCGTGGATCTCCAGGAACGCCCTGTTGACGAAAGCGCGGTTTGTCCCGACGGTAATCGCTATCCCGTCCGCAACGTTCTCCACCACTGCCCGGTAGAGTTCCTCGCTCTCCTGAAGCAACTGAAGCGTCTGCCCGTGCCGCCGTTCAAGTTCCTCAAGGTCACGGACCTTTTGCCATAGAGGGATCATCGGCTCCGGGAAAAGATCGTCCCGATTCTCGTTATCTGCCATAGCGTCTGCCTGTCAAGAATGTATTGCGCCTGCCCGATGGATGCCATTATAACATGGCGCTTCGGTAATGCAAAATGCGGGTAAATGCGCGGGGATACACAAAATTCTTGAATTCCTCTCCGCTCGCGTGATAGGCTTGCCCATCGGCACTACGTCCGGCTTACCCGCGTTATCAACGGCTATTGAGACAAGAAGCAAGATTGATTCACCGCAGTAAGGAGGTTTGGCAAATGGGACTCAGGTATGAAGAAGTAACGGACGATGCGAGAAGACTGCTTGATGAGGTTCAGGATAAGCACTTCCCGGAGTTGAAGAATGCGAAGATTATCATGCTTTTCGACTTAAAAAAACGAACGTCCGGAGGCCGGGTGGTTCTCGGCCGGATCATGAAGACCAACGATCTCTTGAGGCATCTCACCAAGGACGAGGCAGCAGCAGTAGACGGCTATGACTATATCGTTACGGTTGACAAACAGGGATGGGATGTCATTGCCGAAACCGATAGGATCAGGCTTCTGAGACACGAGCTTCGCCACACGTTCTATGATATCGAATCGGAAAACAGCCCCTACAAACTCATCGACCACAGTATCACAGACTTTTATGAAGAGGTGGAGCTGAACAAGGACGATCCGAAGTGGCGGGAAAGGGTAGCCACGTTGGTTGCCGATATCTACGAACAGCAAAAAGAAGAGCACAAACAGGAGCGGAACAAGCGCAAAAAGAGGAGAGGGTACGGCGGGAACGGCGAGTAGCAGTCCCCGCCTTCTGCTTGTGCCAGAAAGTGGTTGACAGCGCGCTCCTGGATGGGCTACGATTTCAGGCGCGTTGACTTGCCTGACGCCTTTTTCTTTTGGGAGGGGGAAAGCCGGGGCATCCACATTGGCAGGTTGCGGCTTTCCTGATGAAGGGCGACCGGGTACCCGCGCAGATATTTCAATAATTGCATACAATCATGAAAGGCACGATAGAAATAGACCGGGAACGATGCAAAGGCTGCTTTTTTTGCATCGAGCACTGTCCAAAGAAGGCGATCGCTCTTTCCGGCAAGCTCAATTTAAAGGGCTATTTTGTCGCGGAATTGAACAGTGACAATGGGTGTACGGGCTGCGCCACGTGCGCGGTCGTCTGTCCCGAGGTGGCGATTGAGGTGTACAAGGCATGAGAAAGCTGATGAACGGAAACAGCGCTTGTGCCGAGTCGGCCGTCCTTTCCGGCTGCACCTGCTACTTCGGCTATCCCATCACACCCCAGAATGAACTGGGCGAATACATGGCAAAAAGGCTTTCGGAAGTATCGGGAGGGGTATTTATCCAGTCCGAGAGCGAGATTGCGGCAATAAATATGGTCTTGGGCGCGAGCGTTGCCGGCGCCAGGGTGATGACCTCTTCGAGCAGTCCCGGTGTGAGCCTCAAGCAGGAAGGCATTTCCTACCTTTCGGCTGACGAGCTTCCCGCCGTTATCGTGAACATGTCTCGGGGAGGCCCCGGGATGGGGAATATCTCTCCTGCCCAGTCGGATTACCTTCAGGCCACGCGTGGCGGCGGACACGGAGACTACCGGACAATCGTGCTGGCGCCTTCATCGGTTCAGGAAATCGCGGATCTCATGCCCGTGGCTTTCGACCTCGCCGACCAGTACAGGAATCCTGTGGTGGTGCTGGGCGACGGCATGCTGGGCCAGATGATGGAGCCCGTGAGTTTCGACCATATTACCAGAGGCAAGGAATACACCAAGGATTACATCCTGTCAGGGGCAGACGGGAGACCTTCCCGCATGGTCCGGTCTCTCCTTTTCGATACCAAGGAAGAAGAGGAGCATAACTGGAAACTCTTCAGGAAGTTTCAGCGGATCGAGCAGAACGAAGTCCGTTTTGAAACACATTTGCTGGAAGACGCCGAAATGGTGGTGGTCGCTTACGGAACCGCCGCCAGGATCGTGAAAGGGGCCATCAAGAGGCTCAGACAGGAGCAGCTCAAGGTCGGCCTTATACGTCCCATTACTCTCTGGCCATTCCCCAAAAAGGTGATCCAGGAGGCGGCCAAGCAGGTGACGGATTTCTTCGTATTCGAAATGAACGCGGGCCAGATGGTCGAGGACGTGAAGCTGTCCCTTGAAGGTAAGGGACATGTCCATTTTTACGGAAGACCGGGCGGCGTCATACCTACGCCCATAGAATTGTACCGCATCATCTCCCGCCACTATTATCAGGCAAAGCGGAGCAAGAAACAGTGAAAAAAGTCTACTCCAGGCCCAAGCTGCTGAAGGAAGCACACTTCCACTACTGTCCGGGATGCGGCCACAGTATTGTGACCCGTCTCATTGCAGAAGTGCTCGAGGAGATGGATCTCGGAGGAAAGGCGATCTGCGTCGCCCCGGCGGGTTGCGGCATGCTGGTATACAACTACTTCGCTATCGACACCCTTGAGTCTGCCCATGGCCGCGGCGCTGCCGTTGCAACAGGGATAAAGCGGGTGAGGCCGCAAAATCTGGTTTTCTCGTATCAGGGTGACGGCGACCTCGCCGCTATAGGAACTGCGGAGAGCTTTCACGCAGCCAACCGCGGCGAGCTGATTTCAGTTATCTTTGTCAATAACGGGGTCTACGGGATGACGGGCGGGCAGATGGCGCCGACAACCCTCCTTGAACAGGTTACCACAACGACACCGGAAGGCAGGAACCAGGCAAAGGCCGGCCATCCTGTCAAGATGTGTGAGGTTTTGGCGGTGCTCGCAGGAACGAGCTATCTGGAAAGGGTGTCCGTCAACAAACCGGCCGCGATTCTGAAGGCAAAAAAGGCTATTGCCAGGGCGTTCCAGCACCAGTTGAAGGGAACGGGTTTTTCCATGGTGGAGGTCCTTTCTCCCTGCCCCACGAACTGGAAGATGAGTACCCTCGGTGCCTGCAAATGGATTGACGACGTGATGAGCAAGGAGTTCCCGCTGGGCGTCGTGAAAGAGGTGCCCCTATGCTGATCAGGACCATTTTTTCCGGTTTTGGGGGCCAGGGCGTGCTGTCAATGGGGTATACAATCGCCAATGCGGCAATGATCGAAGGCAAATATGTCACCTATCTTCCCTCGTACGGCGTTGAAGTGCGGGGCGGGACTGCCAATTGCACGATCGTGGTGTCGGACGAAGAAATAGCTTCTCCGGTCGCTTCGGAGCCCGAGTTTGTTGTCGCCATGAATCAACCTTCGTTTATAAGGTTCCAGAGCATTCTACCATCAGGCGGTCTTATTTGCGTCAATTCCTCGATGGTTGACATCTCGTCGGCAAGGAGCGATATCGAGGTGGTGGCCGTCCCCACCAGCGAACTTGCCGAGGAACTGGGGACCGTCAAAGTGGCAAACATGGTTATGCTCGGGGCGCTCATAAAAGTCAGCGATATGATTTCTTTTGATTTTCTGCTCAACAACCTTTCCGAGGTCCTCGGGGAGGGCAAATCGAAATTGACGAAGCTCAACAAGGCCGCCCTTGAGCGGGGCTTCGACTACGTGAAGGAGTAAGTCCCGATGGTAATTACCCAGATCTCCGTTATCCTGGACAACGTGCCGGGAGCCCTGTCGAATGTCAGCGAAATCCTGGGGAGAGAGGGGGTCAACATCCGGGCGATCTCAGTCGCGGACACGTCGGATATGAGCACCGTCCGTTTCGTGGTCGATGATCCCGTAAAAGCCCTTAACATCCTGAAGGGCCGCGGATTCAGGACAAAAGAGACCGATGTGCTGGCAGTGGAGACACCCGACCACCCCGGCGGCATGAACGCGGTCCTGCGGCCGCTTAAAGACGCCGGGATCAACGTCCATTATCTTTATCCACACCTGGGCCGTGCGAGCGGCCAGGCAATCGTCATCCTCGGCGTCGACAGGACCGAGGATGCGCAGAAGGTCCTGCAGCAGAACTGGGTCCGCACGCTGGGCAAAGAAGTCTACAATATCTGATCTGGTAAAAGTGGCCGGATGCTCTGTTGCTTCACGGCAGGATTCCGGGCGTCACTATCCAGTCGACATGGAACCGATGAGCGGCTTTGTCAACCTGAAAGAGCGAATGAATTCATTTGGAAAGAAAAGAAGCGAAAAGAAAGGCGCTGAGCGTGTGAGGAAAGGGGCCGACCGGCTCTCACGAGCGAGACGGCCCCTGATAGTCCTTAGCCGAGCACTTTTTTGAGAAGGTTGTCTACCTGGGCCTTCGGCACAGCACCGACGATCCGGTCAACCACCTCGCCGTTGTTGAAGAGGATCAGCGTGGGGATCCCCCTGATGCCGAACTTCGATGGAGTCAGCGGGTTTGAATCGACGTTCAACTTCAACACCTTGACTTTACCGTCGTACTCGTCCGCAACATTATCGAGAATAGGGCCCATCGTCTGGCAAGGTCCGCACCATGTAGCCCAAAAATCGACTAGTACAGGAATCTTCGATTCTACTACTTCCGTTGGAAAATCAGCATCATTTAAAGGCAAGGCCTTACTCATACATCCTCCTTTGGTGAAAACTCCGGAAACGGCAACGCCGTTCCTGATTGTTACCTTCAGCTAAAACGACCTCTTGTACCGCAGGATGACGGCGCAGCCGGACGATCAGGCCGCACCACCACCTCTTTGCTTCCGCAATGAATGCAGGCAGGCTCCTTTTCGTCTTCCTTGACCTGAAAAGGCCTTCCGCACCTCTTACACTCGTACTTGCGGTGAGACATTCCTTCCATAACCCTCCCCTTACTGCTCGAAACGTGCTTTTGTTAAAGTATTATAAGGCACCATAGAGTCGATTACAACATGGCGCTAAAAGCGACAAATCAATACAGGGCCGATTTTTGATCTCAGAGTCGATGGCTACTTTTGTTCACAGGAATCCTTCCCATCAGGCTGGATTCATGTCTCGACGCCGAATCGTGGCAGCACGTATCTGTTAAGCAGGAACCACACGACAATGATGCCGGCCGGTAAGACAAGGTCTTTTACGAGGCGTGCCGGCTTTCAGAAAAGGAAGGATGCCTTCTCGTTTTCTTCGAGTATACCCACATACACGTCTTCGTCGGATAACTCATTGCTGCCCATTTCCTTCTTTACCTGGCTGCTTCCGCAGCTAGGACAGAAGACGTTTTTCACATTCATCGGAAGAAAAATACATCCGCACAGATCGCACAGGTATTCTTCAGGTATTGTCACCGCGCTTCCTCCTTTTTTCCCTGCAATCCTTACGGTCCATACACAGCCTGTTAATAATACAGCCCGTTCTGTACCGGCAGTAGTCATCCGGATGGGGGCAAGGATTTTTGACCGTGTCGACTTCCTGATTGTATTTCAGGCATGAAAAATTTGTTATTTCCACTATCGCCTTAAGTCCACTACATACTATGCTTTCGGGCGGGTGTTGTCAATAGCACGGAAACAGCCTGTTCATGCAAAGAATTCCGAGAGGATAATCTGAAAATTCTTCTCTATTGCCTTCCGCCCCTTCAACAGGTCTCCGTGCCCCGGGATTACATACTCGATATCGAGCGTGGAGAGCCTGCGGATGCTCTCACCCAGTTGGTCGAGGTCGCCTCCCGGCAGGTCCGTCCTTCCCACGCCCAAATAGAACAGGGTGTCTCCGGAGATAAGAACCTTCTCCCTTGGATAATAGAGGCAGATCGACCCGGGTGAGTGCCCCGGGGTCAAGATCACGTGAAGGTCCTTATCTCCAAGAGTCAGGGAGCCTTCGCTGAGCAACAGGTCAAACGATTTCGCGGGAAGCTGAGCGCCTGTGGCGACAAACAGCTCCCTCCCTTCTTCCTGGAGGTACAGGTATTCCTTCTTGCTTATGGCGCGCAGGACCTTTTCATCAAACCGGTCCGTCGATTCCACATGGTCGGGGTGGCCGTGGGTGAAGATGACGAGCTTTATCCGTCCCGGATCAATGCCGTCACGCAGCATGCCGTCGGCAACGTTGTTGAAAAGGTGCGAGTGGCCCGGATCAATGAGGGTAGGCACAGGGCCGTCGATGAAAACCGTGTTGGCATTATTCTCCTGCATCGACATCCAGGGATAAAAGTAAAGGTCTTTCAGAATCCTCATTGTTCCTCCTTGATACGGTACTGTTCCGGATTGATTTCAGCCCTCTCAACCGCATGGCGCCTGACTTCTCCATGGCAATGTGCCTCGATGATAATGGGCGAAGCGTCACTCTTTCCGTAAAACGCCATGATATTGGCGACTATCGGCAATGATCCCTCATCCAGATCCCCTTTTATCAGCCCGCTCGGCCCCTTGAAATTCCGGGGATGAATGAGACAGTAGGGGGGTGACCAGAAATGGGACAGGTAGTCATTCTCTTCCTTATTCCTTCCCAATACGAGCCGTTTTCCCTCAAAGGTGAAATGGCGCCCCACACGAAGAAGCGCAATGTCCCCCATCGAAAACGCCGGTTCATGGGTAAACAGGTCCCGAAGCTTGTGGGCGAATATGGGGTCTGTGAGCAGACAGCCGCCTGCGGGGCAGGAGAATCGGGTCAAACCGTATTCTTCGGCAAGCTCGTACTGCACCCGTCTCGACCTTCCGCTTATGCCGAAAAGCCCTTCCCTGTCCAGGACCCCCTCCTTCTCGGGAAGAGTAGGGGGAAAAAATTTGGCGGACAGCGGCCTGACGATGAGGCCCTCCAGGCCGCTTTGCCTTTCGATCAGGTCCATGGTCCTTCTTTGCTGCGACATGGGACGTTGGCCCAGCACCTCGCCGGTTACTATGAATGATGCATCTTCTTCCGTCATTAGTCCATAGGTGAGCCGGAGCATATAAATCCTGCAGTCGATGCAGGGGTTCATGTTCTTACCGTAACCGTGCTTGGGATTTCTTACCACCTTGAGGTAGTCTTCGCCCTTGTCCCTTATAAGGACCTTTATTCCCAGCTCCTCGCCCGCGACGAGCGCGCCTTCGCCCTTATCATCCCTGATGCTGTTGCACAAAGGCGAGGTGTAATGAACACCAACGACTTCAATCCCCTGGCCGATGACGATTTTCGAGGCGAGAAGGCTGTCAAGCCCACCCGACAGGAGAGATATTGCTTTTCTGTTCATACCCTATTTTCTCACAGCCCTATGACAACGTCAGCTACCGGGCAGAAAGCTATTGCCAGGCGGGGCGTTCGTCAAGGATCTGAACCTTTGTCCCCTGGCCGGGGCCGGGCAGATGCTCTATGGGGGTCGTAAGAAGGAATTTACCGGAATCTATCCAGCCCTTGAGAATGGCTGCAATCTCTTTTGCCTTGGCGTAGCTGGAGATCGGGAAAGCAGGCACCTCTTTGCCGTTTATCGTGATGGCACCCGACTTCAGTTGCGCGTAGCTCACTTCGGCAAGGCTGCCCGGATTCCTGTTCGGGTAATCGTTCCCGTAATCAACCACCTGGGCAAAAAGCTCTTCGTCGTTTCGCGAGGTAAAATACGCCATTTCCTCATCCAGAACAGGGATGGGGATACCGACGCCTACAAACATGGTGGCCCCGTATCCGATGAAACTGGCGCCTTTTAGAAAATCAGGGCTCATGAGCTTGGCGTTACCGGTCGTGGCAATGGTGCCTGCACCTGCCTTGACCAGGCCTTCGGGAGTCCTTGGCGCATCAGGGTTGTGCTGCGTTCCCTGGCCGGCCACATACCCCACGCCTCCTCCGAGGAATATTCTCGTACCCATTCCGATTGTCCGGTAGAGCGGGTCTTTCAGAAGCGGGGAAAGCTGCCCTGCGCTACAGTAGTTCGCGTTGCCGATATGGGGTTTGAGAAGGCCCAGGTAAGTGTGGATAACACGGTTCGTCGTGTTGACTGCTATATTGTAGTTCTGATAGGAATTTCGCGGATTGTAGAGATAGGCTTCATTCACCAGTTCCTTGTTGATGTACGTCTCGATCTTCCTCCTGGGATAGCAGTCGGTGCCGTAAGCATTTGCCACAAGCCTTATGTTTTTTCCCGCCACGAACTCCTCGATGACGTGGCCGCCGCCATACTTGAACTCACCGGGATAGACCTTGTTGCGCGGGTCGTCGTCAGGCATGGCCGTAGCTCCTATATAAAGGTCAACGGCAGCGATCCCGGTATAGCAGGGCACGTCATTCAGGTAGCACGTTCCTCCTCCCAACTTGATTCGCGGCTTGGAGTGGCCCACATTGATAAACATCCCGCTGGAGCACATAGGGCCGAAAGTCCCTGTGGTGACCACATCTATCTGTTGGGCTGCACTTTTTGTTCCCTTTTCCTTTACGATCTCGACCATATCATCAGCCGTGACCACCACGGCTTTGCCTGCCTTTATTTTTTCATTGATTTCATCGATCGTCTTCAACTGACCTTACCTCCGGAAGATTTATCATTCTTTAAATAGGGAGCGAAGAGTTCCGTGGACAAATAGCGGTCGCCGAGGTCGGGAAGAACGACGACGATCAATTTTCCCTTGAACTCCGCCTCTTTGGCTATTTGAAGGGCTGCCCACATGGCAGCGCCCGAGGAAATGCCGCAAAAAATGCCTTCTTCCCTGGCCAACCGCCTCGCGGTCTCGAACGCCGCATCATTTGATACAGGCACGACCCTGTCTATGAACGATCTATCGACTATATCAGGGATGAACCCGGCCCCTATACCCTGTATCTTGTGTGGCCCCGGTGCACCGCCAGAGAGGACAGGCGAGTTCTCGGGCTCGACGGCAATGGCTTTGAACGAGGCTTTTCTCTTCTTGATGACTTCCCCTACCCCCGTGATCGTCCCGCCCGTGCCGACACCTGCAACCAGTACGTCTACACGACCGTCCGTGTCGTTCCAAATCTCTTCGGCAGTGGTTCTTTTGTGGACCTCAACATTCGCAGGGTTCTTGAACTGCTGCGGCATGAAGGCCTTCCGGTTCTCCTTGAGAATCTCTTCCGCCTTTTCTATAGCCCCGCGCATCCCCCGGTCTCCGGGCGTCAGGACGAGTTCCGCCCCCAACGCCCTAAGCATGGCCTTCCGTTCATGGCTCATTGTTTCGGGCATGGTCAATATCAAGCGGTAACCCTTTACCGCGCAGACGAATGCGAGGGCAATGCCCGTGTTGCCGCTCGTCGGCTCGACGACGACAGCGCCGTGGGAGAGCTTGCCTGCCTTTTCAGCAGCCTCGATCATGCTCACGCCTATCCTGTCCTTGACGCTCCCGCAAGGATTGAAGAATTCGAGTTTCGCAACGATCTCCGCATCCAGGTTCCGGGCAAGCTTGTTTATCCGGACTAGCGGCGTATTTCCTATGAGTTCTGCAATATCGGCGGCTATTTTCATCCGGCACCTCTTGTTGGGATCGAATCGTCAGGGTAATAGTATAGCAGACAGAGGCGGCGAAGTGTTAGGTATGGTAATGTTTCGCAGGCTGCTTCTATTGACTTTAAAAGGGCTGATTAGCAGGTTTTATTTGTACACAGAAGGCGTAACGGTCAACACAGAGAAATATAACCAAAATAAGGAGGTGAAGAACTATGAAGAGATTGATCACCTGGATGTGCGCAATTGTCATCGCGATTGTCTTTGCCGTTCCGGTCTTCGGGCAGGAGAAGCCGGCAGCTACGACTGACGGCCAGACAACGACCGAAAAGCAGACGACGGAAACCACGACCGAGAAGAAGACAAAAAAACCGAAGAAAGCAACCAAAAAGAAAAAGAGTAAAAAACCCGCGGAAACGACCACCACAGGAGAAACGCCAGCCGAGAAAACAACACCCGAATCGACGAAGTAAGGAATCCTGCAGACCTCCGGGCTCGAATCTTACTTACCGGGGGACCCGAACCCGAAGGTCTGCAACTCTGCGCTGCCCCTCAACAAGGCCCTTGAAGCCCAAGCCATCCGGCTCTATGTTTATAACGCATCTACAAGAAGGCCGCGCATGGGGATAGTCCGTCCGGGCCGCAAAAAGGGCAGCAACAAAACCCGCTGTTACTGAATCCCGCCAAAGAAAAGTCAGGGGGCCGAGAAATAGTTCATGATCGAACGTCACCCGCGATTAAAGGCGATCATTGCGGCCGTGGTCATTCTGGTCATGACTGCCTGTTTGTTTGAGAAGGCAGCCGTTGCCCTTGATCCTGTTTTTCTCAATGAGACCGATATGAAATCGCTTCGAATAGTGACCCACCCGAACCCGAAGACGCCCGCTTCGGTGGAAGGAGCCCCGGCAGGCCGGGAGGGGTCCAGCACAGCGGTGAAAGCGAGCCGGCCCGGTGCCGGTTCAAAACCGGCACCGGGAGAAAGCTTTTTCTCCAAAGATTATTTCGGGCTTCTATTGGAGGATACCACGCATGTCCTGACCGCTCCGGCCCGGTGGGAGAAGAAGGAGTGGATCACTTTTTCTCTGGCGGCTTTGGGGGTCGGCGCGGCGGTGCTCCTTGACAAGCCTGTCTGGGACATGATACAGCGGAACGAGACACAGACTTCAAGGGACATTGCCGATGTCGTCGGGCTCATAGGCTCAGGGTACAATCTCGCAGTTCCCGTCACCTTCTATATAGTGGGCGAAGCATCGGATAACACGAAGGCGAAGGTAGTCGCCCTTGACAGCCTCGCTGCATCGATGATCGCCGCGGGGATCATTCACCCGGTCCTGAAGATCATGGTGGGCAGGTCTGCGCCTCGTGACGACGAAGGCACCCTCAGTTTTCGTCCTTTTGACCTCGCCATCGATAAATCGTTCCCGTCCGGACACGCGGCCCAGTGTTTCGCTTTGGCATCGGTGATTTCTGCCCATTATAACGAGACCTGGGTAAAAGCCACTTCTCACAGTATAGCCTCTGTTGCCAGTCTTGCCCGGGTCTATCAGGGTGAGCATTTTTTGTCGGACTGGGTAGCCGGAGCGCTCATCGGTGCAGCGGTAGGCAACGCGGTCTTCCACTTCAACGAGCACTGGCGAAGGGAGAAGAAGCAACAGAACGTCTTCCTGCTGCCGTTGGTCGGGCGCAGCGCGGTCGGCCTCACGGTCAGTCTCCGGACGGACGCCTTTTGAGCCTTGTCCGGTCAGCCCTTTCTTCTCTTTCCGAAGGGTATCTTGAGCTTCCTCATCCTGTGCCGGAGCGTGGCGGGGTTGATGGCAAGCAACTCTGCAGCTCCCCCCTTTCCTTCTATCCTTCCGTGACTCAGCTCAAGCGCCTTGCAAATGTGCCTTGACTCCATTTCTCTCAGGGTCGTCATATCCTTCTGCAAATCTCCGGGGTCCGTCCGGGTGCCGGGATTGAGGATGCTGTCGAAGGTCAACGGTTTACCCATGGAGAGAATGATCGCCCTCTCCACCGCGTTTTCCAGCTCCCTGACATTGCCGGGCCAGTCATAGGCAAGCAGGTCGTCGATCGCCCCCCTCGCAAGCGAGGGTATCGACGGCAGCACCATCTCCCTCGACTTTTTAAGAATAAAGTGTTGTACGAGGGCAGGAATATCTCCTTTCCTCTGCCGCAGGGGAGGGACCACGATGGGGAACACCCCCAGGCGGAAGTAAAGGTCTTCGCGGAAGCGCCCCTGAGCCACGAGTTCTTCGAGCTTTCGGTTTGTGGCTGATATGATCCTGACATCGACCCTGATTGTCTTCGAGCCTCCCACGCGTTCTATTTCCTTCTCCTGAAGCACACGGAGGAACCTTGTCTGGGCATGAAGCGGAAGCTCTCCCACTTCATCCAGAAATATCGTACCGCCGTGGGCACGCTCAAACCGGCCTCTTTTCTGGGAGAGGGCACCGGTGAACGCGCCTTTTTCGTGGCCGAAAAGCTCGCTGTCGATAAGCGTTTCGGGTATTGCGCCGCAATTTACCTTGATCATCGGTCCAAAGCTGCGGGAGGAAAGGCTGTGTATGGCATTGGCAATTACTTCCTTCCCGGTGCCCGTCTCTCCTATCAGCAGCACGTGGCTGAGCAGAGGCGCCACGTTCCGGACGCTCTCCATTACGTCCCTGAGCCCGAAATCCGCACCTATCACCTCCAAACCGACTTTGTTTCTCAGTTCGTTCTGGAGGTAATTCCGGTCATCGGCCAACAGATCTTTCCTGATCGAGAGCTCACGGTATCGCTCGCTGTTTGCCAGGGCAACCGCTGCCGGTTCGTTGATCAGGCCCCAAAGCCTCAGATGCTCCTTGGTATATTTCCCTGTCCCGGTTGCCCGGACACTCAGCGCTCCCACATAGCTGCCCTCTATGATCAGCCTGTTCACGATGATTGACGAAGGAGGCCATTTCCGCCGGTGAGCAAGGTTGCCGAGAATCGGGTCCTGGTGCGCGTCAGTCGCCATTCTCACCCGGGCATGCTTCTCGGCCTGTTCTATCTCTTTTCTGAGCATCGGCTGCAGAACAACTTCCTCCGTTTCCGGTCTTGCCCCTCCCTCGGACGCTGTCGCGACGACCCGAAGCGACCCGTGCTCCGGTTCGTAGACGCTGAGAACGAGCTCATCGGCAGGCATTACCGTCCGAACGTAGTCAAGGCAGCTCTGAAGCGCTCTCCCTATTTCAAGGCTGCCGCAGATCCTGAGCGTCACCTCGCGAAAAAATTCAGCATCGACCACAGGTCCCTTTTCTTCCACCTTCATATGTGACAGTTTACTCCATTTTCAGTCACATATGCCAGATGTTTCCTTCGTATATGACGGATGAGAGGACCGGGCACCGGAAAAAGGTTTATTTTCAACGAGTTTCGCCTGGTACGTTATTTGCGATAACAACTATTGTACCGCGCTCCTGCCTGCGCCGGCCAAAAATCCCGATCCCCTGCTTGCTCAGTCGGCTGAGGAAGCAAGCAGAAGGGAAAGAGGCCTGGACGTGAGCCTGCTGGCCGGCAGGAAAGAGGCGGAAGTCGAAGACATAGTTTTTCGGAAGGAGTGCCCGGAGCAGCCATGAAATGGATCGAAGTGATCAGGCTGAGGAGTGAGCCCGCGAAAGAATCAGAGGCAGCCGCCTGGCTCAGTCATGCCGCCCGGGAACTCGCAGGTGAAAAACATCTTGCCACTTCCACGGTTTGCAGCCGTGTTGATATAGCGGGCGACATTGCGCTCTATCTCGAGTGGGATGTCGCCCCCCCTTCTGTCCATGGAAGCGATGCAGGTCTGCGGATAGCACATGCGTTGCGAGGCTTCGGACTGGTAGACCAGTCGGTCTGGGCTGAGACAACAAATTCAAAAATCCTGGAAACGGAAGGAACGCAGCCGGTGAAAAAGCGCGATGAGAGTCCGGTCGTAGGGAAGGCCGGCAAGAAAACGTAAATGCGTGAACGAATGAACCTAAACGAAAGGAGGAGGACGTGAAGACGAAAGAAGAGGGAAAGACCGACCGGGAGAAAAAAGGAGTGACAAGACGTCGGTTCCTCGCGACGGGTATCGCAATGGCGGCAGGGACAGGGCTGGCACTGAACCTTTCCAGGGGAGAGGCTGAGGCTGCTGCAAGGAAACTGCCCGTAAAGTGGGATGAAGAGATCGATGTAGCCGTTGTCGGTTCCGGATTCGCGGGTCTTGCGGCGGCGGCGGAGGCAGCGGGAAAAGGGGCAAAGACGGTAGTTCTCGAAAAAATGCCGACCTACGGGGGCAACTCCATTATCAACGGAGGCGTTTACGCATCATGGGATGACGAGTACCATCTCCGGCAGAAGCTGGGCCTGGGTGAAGACAGCCCCAAGCAGCACTTGGAAGACACGTTGAAAGGCGGCGATTATTATAACATCCCGGAACTTGTCAAGAACCTGACGGAAAATGCCTCGCAGGCCCTTAACTGGATGATCGATGAAGGCGGCTGCAAGATCCGGGAAGCGGTTACCAGGGCAGGGGGCCACAGTGCCTACAGAACCCATACGGTGGTGGAAGGCGTCGGAAGAGGCTTTACGGAACCGCTCAGGAAGATAGGCGAAAAGCGGGGAGTGAAGATACGGCTCAACAACAAGCTTACGTGGATCTGGCGCAAAGACACCGAAGGGCCTGTCCTCGGCGTAGAGGTCGAGACACCTAAGGGCAAGCGCAACATCAAGGTCAAGAAAGCGCTCATAATGGCATCAGGCGGCTTCAGCAGGGATATAAAGATGCGTCAGGCATTCAATCCTTCTATTGTGCCCGAATACAACAGCACGAACCAACCGGGCGCCACGGGTGAGACGGTCCGCTATGCCCAGGCAATCGGTGCAGATGCATTGCAGCTCGCCTTTATCCAGCTCTATCCGTTTGCTGAACCGGAGACAGGCATTCTGGACAACCCTGCTGTCTATCCATTCAATGGCGTTGGCTACGGCCTCGTCTACGTGGACAAGAACGGCAAAAGGTTCGTCAACGAGCTGGAGCGACGCGATGTTTGTTCGATGGCCCAAATAAAGCTCGGACTCAAGCCTACCTATTCCATCTTCAACGAAGAGATGGTCGTAAAGATGGGCGGGACCATGGAGGAAATCAAACAGGGCATAGCCAAGGGACGTTTCATCAAGGCTGACTCGATCGACGAACTGGCCCAGAAGCTGAAGATTCCCGCGGAACCGCTGAAGGAGACCATAGCCACGCATAACAAGTACCTGAAGGACGGGAAGGACCCGGATTTTAACAAGCCTATTACCAAAGTCATGATCCCTCTGGAGAAAGGACCTTTCTATGGCATTGCCCAGTGGCCCGCCGTTCACCACTGCATGGGAGGCGTAAGGATCAATGCGAAAGCCCAGGTGATCGACATTTGGGGAAAGGTCATTCCAAAACTATACGCAGCGGGCGAGTTCACCGGCGGCGTGCACGGGTCCAACAGGCTCGGCAGCAATGCAATCCCTGATTGTGTCGTTCATGGACGCATCGCGGGAACAAACGCGGCAGCAGAAAAGGCGTAAGAAAAACTCGAAAGGCCTGGAGACGAAGAATAGGGGGCCGGGTAAGGCCGGCCCCCTGAACCAAGAACGTGGAGTCCCCATGAAGAATATGAAGACGGTTCTTCTCGTATCGTTCGTGTGGTGCCTGGTTATAATTGCCATCTCGCCACTCTTTGCCGCACCGAAACAACCCGCCGGGCAATCGAAAAGCTCCTCGTGCATTCCGTGTCACGCCGATTTCTCTTCGGTCCTTCCAAAAGAGCACAAGCCTGTCAAGAGCGGGGCGATTACCATGTGCACAGCCTGCCATAAGCCGGACCTTTCCGGCAAGGCAGAGCCTAAACCGTTCTCCGCACGGCTTCATCGCCCCCACACCGGGACTGACGGCAGAGTCGAATGCACCCTTTGCCACTCATGGACGCCGGGCAGACAGCTCGGAATAAAGGGGACGACCGCCAAGCTCGGGGCAGTGTCACGGACCCGGATGCCTTTGCTCAAGGAGTCCTTTGTGTCCTGGTCGGGATCAACCAACCTTGACGCCATCCACGGTAAGGCGAACATCGTGTGCCTGGCCTGTCATGGAAAGACACTGCCCGACCAGGGTGATACCGTTGAAAACGGGCGTTGCCTGGCCTGTCACGGCAGCATGGAGGCACTCGCCGCGAGAAGCGCGCCCAAGGATTTCCCTGATCGCAACCCGCACAAATCGCACCTGGGAGAAATTGCATGCACGGTTTGTCACCACGGTCATACACCATCCAAGGTGTACTGTCTGGGCTGCCATCAAAAATTCAACATGAAAATACCGGGAGGGTGACGGTCTCGCCCGTCTTCTTCACACCCCCTTCATAACAGCTCAGACATGGCCGGGCCGTGTCTGAGCACCCCTTTCAACATTAACCTCCCTGATCGCCTCAACTGCTGATACTTGAATATGTATCCGAAGGTGCCCAGAGTATCTTTAAGTTGTTATCTTTTGGCAGGAAAACCACGAAAGGAAAGGAGGTCAGTATGGCAAGAGGAAGGTTTTACTCGGATGAGGAAAGGGACAGGCATGCGGAAGAGGAAAGGAGACCGCGCGGTGAATACCGTGAATCCGACCTCGAGAGAGCGGGCAGGGAAATGACCGGTTACGCGGAACAGGAAAGCTGGACACCCCAGGAGTATGAGGCCAGAAGAGCGTGGGAATGGAGGGCGTCCGGACCTTATACCGGAAGGGGACCGAAAGGATACAGACGAAGCGACGAGAGGATACGCGACGACATCCACGATCGGCTGACCCAGCACGGCCAGATCGATGCGACCGACATCGAAGTAGCGGTACACGACGGCAACGTAATGCTCAAGGGCTATGTTAACAGTCGTTACGAAAAACGGGCAGCGGAAGACGAAGTGGAGTCGGTTTCCGGTGTGCGGGACGTGCAGAATCAGTTGCGGATAGCCGAATACGAGGAAAGGCCTCAAAGGAGAGAGCCTTTGCGGGGCGAGCCACGGGGAAGAGAAGACGTCGGGGAAAAACAGAAGGTAGGCGGCGCGAACCTGGCGGTCTTCGGGATCTACCGGGACAGATCCGAGGTAGAGGGGGCTGTCAATGCGCTCAAGGCCGCCGGTTTTCGTAGCACGGACATCTCAGTGCTTTTTCCCCAAACCGAGGGAACGAAGGACTTTGCCTTCGAGAAGGGGACAAAAGCCCCGGAAGGCGCAACAACCGGCGCAGGTTCAGGCATGGTAGTGGGAGGCGCGCTTGGCTGGCTGGCAGGGATAGGAGCTCTTGCCATCCCCGGTGTAGGTCCTCTGATTGCCGCCGGTCCGATCGTGGCTGCCCTGGCAGGGATGGGGGTCGGAGGAGCGGTAGGAGGCATAACCGGCGCTTTGGTCGGCATGGGCATGCCCGAATATGAGGCTAAACGGTATGAAGGCAGGGTGAGGACAGGCCATATTCTCTTCTCCGTGCACTGCGACGACCGGAACTGGGCGAATCGCGCCGAGGAAATCCTCGAGCAGACGGGCGCCTACGACATTTCGAGGGCAGGGGAAAAGCGGGCTGACTATGCAGAGAGCGACCGGCCTGAGCCTCGTCAGTAAGGCTGGTCGGGCGGTCTTGCCATGCTGTTACCTCGGAGTAACGGGTCTTGCGGTCCCGGAGGGCTGCGGGCCCCGTTACTCCGAGGTAAAGACGCTTCCGCTGCCCTTATGCCAATTCGCCGGTAAAGAGCCACTCCCGCTTCGAATACCTGCGGTAGAGAAGATACGCCATAACAAACTGGGAAATGTTCATCGACCACCAGACAGATGCCGCTCCCAGGCCGAGCACGACAACGGAGAGGTAAGCCAACGGCAAACGGACGAGCCAGATGCTGAGCGCTACCCGGGTGAGGACGCTCCTCGTATCACCCGCACCCGCCAATCCTCCTCCCAGGATCGCCCCCCATGCCATGAAAGGCTCGCTTATCATCGCAATATAGAGGTAACGCACGCTCTCGCGGACCACTATGGGGTTATCCGAAAGGAAGGAAGCGATCCACCGGGCATTCGTAATGACCACGAGGACCAGGAATACCACGACGGCCACACCTATCAGGGCCGTGGCTATCCCGCTTCCGTAAGCCTCTTCGTGTTTTTTCTCCCCGAGGAGGTTGCCGACGATCACCGCATTCGCCATGTTGAAAGCGAAGGCAGGCAGATAGATTGCCGATTCTATCCGGAGCCCGGCCGTGAGTGCGGCGAGGATTTCGATCCTGTAGGCCGGCAATTCACTGATGATGAGGAACAACGCCATGCTGCCAAGCTGCCACAGGACCTGCAGCGCGCCCATGGGCCAGCCGATTTGAGCGATCCTTTTGATCGTATCGCCTGAGAACCTCCGGATCCCCGTTGCCAGTCTTCGCACATACGTGAGATTGATGAGGCTTCCCATGAAGGCGCTGGAAGCGGTGGCGAGCGCTATGCCCCTGAAGCCGAGGGGGGTGAAAAACACGAAGAAGATGTTGAGCGTGATATTTGCGCCGCACACAAAGGCCATCGTTCTGAGGGAAACCTTTATCATGTTGCAGGACCTTAAGATACCGTTGCAGTTTATGACAAGATACTCGAAGAGAAGACCGCCCGAATAGATAGCCACCAGAGGTATACAAAAAGGCTTGAGCTGGGCCGGGATGTTGAGGAGCCCTATGAGCTCCGGGGCAAGCACGATGCCTGTCAGCGCCACTACCAGGCCCGCCCCTGAGGTGATCAGGAGCGAGGAAAAGATCGCCGTACTCAAGCGGTCCTTCTCGCCCGCGGTATAAAGGCGGGAGACCACGGAGACGGTCCCGACGGTAAGGGCGTTCGCAACGACGATAAAGATGAAATAGAGCTGGATAACGAAGCCGTAAGCTGCCTGGACGTCCTTGCCTACCCTGCCCGCCACATACACGTCGGTCAGGCCGATGAGGAACTCAAAGAACATGATGAGGGTCATCGGCCACGCTACCTGCCAGCTCCGGGCGGCAAAGCACCTTGCGTCTGCTGCGCGGGACTTCTTCAGCAAGGAAATCCAGTTATTGCCCACCATTCTCCTCACGTCACGTGATGGCCACGCTGCCGTCCGATACGAGCACAAAACCTTCCTTCTCCAGCTCGGATAGAATCCGGAGGACCTTTTCTTCAGGCTGGCCCGAACGATCTGTCAATGCATCCGTGGAAAGCGTCTTTTCAGCCAGAAGCAGCCGCAGGATAGCGCCCCGCACCTGTCTGTCAGAACCGTAAAAGGTTGACTGTTTCCGGTAGCTTCCGCTTCTCCTGTGGCCGCGATCTCCCGCCTTTTTCAGCATGCTGCCGTAATCCATCAGGGCATAGTACCAATCCCTGGGGTTATCGGCATCGAGAGATTCTTCGACGAGCGGCAGAATCTCGCTGTCCGTCACGAATTCCTGTCCCTCAAAAAAGAAGTGAATGAAGACGGTACGGATGTTTGTCTCAATGAAGACTACGGGCATGTTGAAGGCAAAGGCGGCGATGGAAGAAGCGGTCGCCGTCCCGATGCCGGAAAGGGTGACAAGCACCCCGGGATCATCCGGCAATCTGCCCTGAAATTCGTCAACCACCCGTACGGCCGTTTTTTTCAGGGCGAGCGCCCTCCGGTTATACCCGAGGCCTTGCCAATTCCGGAGAACGGATTCGACCGGGGCGACGGCAAGGGAGGGGAAATCGGGGAAGGTTTCAATGAAGGGCCCGTACTTCCCCAAAACCCGGTCCACCTGGGTCTGCTGAAGCATTATCTCGGAGACGAGTATGCAATAAGGGTCTTGCGTGAGCCGCCAGGGCAATACCCGGCCGTGCGATCTGTAGTAATCGTAGATGAGATCGCGGAATGCATCAATGTGAAAAGCCCGGTTTTGCTCACCCCCCATCAGGTCTCAGCCATCCCCCTTTCAAGTAAAGTATAAGGTTAGCGATACGGCCAATGCAAAGGCGAGAGCTGCCATCGCTTCGGTTTTTCTTTAAGAGCTGCGGGTTTCGGGCACTAAACCGTCTGCTTATCCATCTTCAGGGACCTGATAAAGCAGTCGAAGATCATTTGCGGCAGCCTATCGGGGCTGATGCTGCCTTTGGGGTTGTACCAGGCGAATATCCAGTTGCACATCCCGAGGAGGCTGAAGGTGAGAACGGTCAACGTGTCTTTGTCGACATCGTACCCCAGGTAAGAGGAGAGAGCGGCGGAAATGGTGGCGTAGTATTTCTTTTCCTTGGACTTGATCTCCTTCAGTCTGGAGGAGGGGAGGTTATGTGCTTCGTTGAGAATCGTTTTCGCCATGTACATGTGTTCGCTGTAGGTTTTTACGTGCCTGAAGATGATGAGCCGGATCCTCTCTTCGGGGTCTTCTATCTTTTCCAGGTCCTGTTGCATGTTTTGCAGCACAAAATCCATAAAGGTGGAGGAAATAAAGTAGAGGATGTCGACCTTGCTTCCGAAATAATGGTACATTCCCCCTTTGCTGATTTTTGCGGCTGCCGCGATGTCTTCCATACTGGTCTCGACATAACCCTTCGCGCTGAAGAGCTTTGCTGCGGCTGCCGCGATCGCCAGAACCTTCTTGTCCGACTTCGGCTGCTCACCAATTGTCCGCTTTTGTGTTATTTTTGTCACGGCACTAACCCACCCGGATAAACTACTCTAACCGCAGGGCCGGGTCAACGTCAACATATAAGTCCCTATTCAATGCCCATGTCTTTTATGTATCGTTCATAAACCGGCGGCATCTGCGGCTCATAGGACGTGTCCTGCGGGACCGGCACCTTCATGCCTGCCTCATGGGATTCTGCAAGGCCGGAAGCGATCTCGCCGAACCTGGAGAAGGGGATGGAAAACACAATTTCATTGTCATTTGTTCCGGCATGGATTCGATCGCCCCAGCAGGGGAATCCCAGACTACAGCGGTTGTCTCTCACAGGAGGAACCAGTATGTCAGCGCATACTGCGCCGGGAATAACGGAAACGGTAAACCTTCCCCCCTTTTCATACAGCGCTGCCTGAATGAGGCGGGTAACCTGAAGGCCGTTTCCGTAGATCAAGGCAAGGTCTATATCGAAATCACAGCTGTTCAAAGGAGCTACTGCGAGCCCCGCATAGTTCCCGACGTCAAAACAGTTCATTTCCCTCTCCGTAAGCGCTGCCCCTTCAAGGGTGCGGCAATAACGCCTGACAGTATTCGATCCGTTGAGCACGTAATCAGGCCGTTGGCCGAGCCCCATCACCGCAATCCCCACCGGGCAGTTCATGTCCCCTTTGAATGCTGCGGTAGCTATCCCATTGCGTCTCGCCCAGCCGAACATCTGACAAGTAGTAATTTTATGGTGGTAAGACAAGGATACGGGCGAAACACGGGCCGGCAAATCATCGGCGCTCTTAAGCAGTTTGACTCCTACCGCAAATGTCTGCGGCCTGAGATAGGTTTCAATATTCTTTGCAAGTTCACTTTGCGATGTCATCTTTCATGCCTCCTTGTCGGCAATCACCACTCTATGCCTTTCTGCGCCTTGATGCCGACATTGTAGGGATGTTTGATCTCCCGCATCTCGGTGACGAGATCGGCCATTTCCAAAAGCCTCTCCGGTGCATCCCGGCCCGTGACGAGGACATGAAGACCTTCGGGCCTGGTACGCAGCGTTTCCAGGGCATCCTCCTCGTTCACCATGCCGTAGTTGATGGCATAGGTAAATTCGTCCAGGATGATGAGGTAGTGGCGGGCCCGGACGATGAGAGATTTTGCCAGCTCCCATCCCTGAAGCGCGGCCTGCCTGTCCTTGTCAAGATCTTTCGATTCCCACGTGAACCCTTCTCCTACGACATGCATTTCGAGCAGATCCTTAAACCGCTCCGCGCTCTTCAGCTCGCCGTATTTCCAGCTGCCCTTGATGAACTGGATCACGCAGACCGGCAAGTCGTGGCCAAGGGCCCGGAATGCGAGACCAAGGGCAGCAGTGGTCTTACCCTTCCCGTTGCCTGTGTGGACCATCAATAGTCCCTTTTTTGCCATTGCCAACCCCTTTGCGTTTCCGCCTTTATTTTTCCTTTGCAGCGTTAATCCCTGCTATGCGGCCGAAGACGATGCAATCGGGGATTGCGTTCCCTCCGAGGCGGTTTGATCCGTGTATCCCCCCGCACACCTCGCCTGCCGCATACAGCCTGGGGATCGGCCTGCCCCAGATGTCGATTACCCGGGCCTCCTTGTCGATCCTGAGGCCCCCCATGCAATGATGAATGGCAGGCCACTGGGCAATGCCATAGAACGGCCCTTTGGTAAGGGCAACCATGTTTGCCGTCATCGGCTTGCCGAAGTCAAGGTCTCTGCCTTCCATGATGTACCTGTTATGCCTTGCTACCGAATCCTCCAGGGCGTCTTTCGGTATTCCCAGCTTTTCCGCCAGTTCGTTGATGGTTTCTCCCTCAATGAGCCGTCCCTTCGCCACGCCCTTCCTGATCTCGTCCGCAGGGGTAGCCAGTTTCTCGAACACCTCGGCGTTGAGAATCGCATAGGTAGGCTTCCCTCCTGATTTGATCTGTGCATCCGAAACCACATCCCGGCGGTCCAGTTCGTTGACGAACCTCCTGCCGAACTTGTTGACATAGAACAATCCGTAGCCGGTTCCCGAGTAAGGATGAAGCGCATAGGAATCTATGGCACCGCTTTTCGGCTCGGCGCAGGGATAAAGCTGAATAAACGCCAGGTGAAGGACATCGGCCCAGACAGCCCTGGCATACCGGATTATCTCACCGGTTGCGCCGCGGTGATTGGTGCAGTTGTATTCCGGCACGAGGCTCGGGTTGTAGTCCATCCTCATCTTCACGTCCCTGCTGAAACCGCCGGAGGCAAGGACCAGCGCCCGACTCACCCGAATATTCTTCTTTTCTTCTGTGACCGCCTCGACACCCAGCACAGGACCTTCCGCGTCCTCCCGCCATATGCCCGTGACGCTCGTGTTCAGCCTGATTTCCACTCCGCGGCTCGTGGCCAGCTTTTTCAGCGGCTCGGTGAACCCCCTGCCCTGAGACGCGGCCTCCAGGTGGCTCCGGTGTGCCGAATGACCTCCGATCCGGGGCAGCGTCTTCTTGATTCGCGCACCTGCGTCAATAAGCCAGTTGAGGCCGTCCGGCGCACCTTTTACCATCACTTCCACCAGCCCGGGGATGTTGTAATAGTCTCCGCCCTTAAGGGTGTCCTCCTGATGCTGGCGCCAGGTGTCGAAGCCAAGATCCAGCCTCTGCCGGAGATGAAGCTCGCTATCCCAGGCGCAGTAGCCGCCGCCGGAGATAAGGGAATTACCTCCATATCTCCGCATCTTCTCAAGGATGACTACCCGGGCGCCCAGGCCCGCCGCTTCCGCTGCCGCGGCCAGTCCTGCAAACCCTGAACCGACCACGACGACCTCGATCTCTTCGTCCCATTCTTCGGGAATGCCTCGTACCCCTGTTCTGTGAACGTTTTTCAATGGGGTCTTCCTCCGTCACTTCTCCCTGGCGGCATTCATGCCGGCGATCCGGCCAAAAACGATGCACGACGGAATCGCGTTCCCGCCGAGACGGTTCGTTCCCTGAACACCTCCGGCCACTCTATCAGGCTATACTTCTCTATGCCTAAAAATCTACGCTAACAGGAGCAAGGGGATCAGGCTTCGTATATCCTTTATCTCCTCCAGCCGGTCCGTAGCCTTGATGACACCATCCACCTGTTCCTCTCTTAGAGGTTTCACCGCAAATCCCAGGCAATCCCTGAAGCGTTGCCTGTGCTCTTCTTCAGTGAGGGGTTTTTCCGGGAAACCCGGCACGAAGTCTATCTTTTTCAGGTATTCTTTACCACTTTTTGTGAGAACCCGCATGTCCAGCGGTGTGTGTCCGCGCTGTTCCATGACGGGGTCGGAAATGACCTCTACCTTTTCCGTAAGCTTCAGGACCTCGGGGTCCCTGATCGCTTCCTCTTCGAAATGGGCAAGCTTTGATGCTTTCCTGAGAAGCGCATTGGCCACGCAGTAGCGGATGCTGAACTGGGCATTGACCTTGGGATTCGATCCTACCTGAAAGGGATGGCCCACCAGCTTGTAGGTGTAGGGGGGAACCGTGATCTCTACCCGTTCGATGTCCTCTGCGCCGAACCCCTCTTCGCCCATGAGTCCCAGGATCACGTCGGTGCTTCCCTGGGTGAGCCCGCAGCTCGGATATTTCTTGAACACGAGTTTTCTGAGCTCATAAGTCGTACCGAGCCCGGAAAGGATCTTGTCCCCCGTGACCCGGTCCCTGCCGAAAAGATGAAAGTAGCCGTAGACGCCTTCGAGGAAGTTGGCAGGACCGGTGATGCCTCTCGATGCGAGCCGGGCACACGTGACACCCGTTTCTGCTGCCCACCCTTCGATGACCCTGACCGCGAGCGCCCCGTCAACGTTTGCCTGAAAGCTCCCCCCGCACTTGTTAAAGGCAAGGGCCAGGGCATTCCAGGTATCCTTTTCAGAGAGACGGAGTATTTTCGCGGCAGCGGCGGTCGAGGCGAAGGGTACGCATACGCCGGTCGGATCAAACCCGTCGTATTCGGATTCGCCGAGGTTCATTCTCACCCCGAGCTCTGTTCCGACTACCACTGCGGTGAGAAAGTCCTCTCCGCTGCATCCTCCTGCGAGCTCCGCTGCAGCCAGGGCAGCCGGTATGGCAGCCGAGCCTATGTGGGCGCCCGGGGCGAGGGCGTCGCAGAAATCGAGGGCCCGGGCCATTACCCCGTTTGCAAAAGCCGCGTGGTGGGCAGGCACCTTGCCTCCATGGATGAGAATGGTGGCTTCTTCCTTGCCTCCAAGCTCTTTTGCCAGTTTTGCCACCGTTTCACAGCCGTCTGCATACGCCCCTGCTATTGTGGTACCGAAGACGGCAAGGATCTGGTTCTTGATCAGTTCCCGGGCGCTTTGCGGCACATCACTCAATTTGGCGCTACAGACGAATTCTACCACTCGTTGTTCTGTTTTCATTGTTCACCTACCTTTTTTCATTGCATCAGCACCGACGGCAAATACAGCACCAGCTGCGGGAAGAAGAACAGAAGGACGATGCAGATGATCAGGGATAT
>MVRP01000002.1 GCA_002067405.1 Syntrophorhabdaceae bacterium PtaU1.Bin034
CTGGATTTCGTCGATTGTCTTCTGGCTGCCAGGGCGAAGGCTCGCAAGCTCGACCTTTTTACCTTCGACAAGGAGCTGCTCAAGACTATAGGCTGACGGGCCGCGTGCTGGCAGTTCGAAGTCCTCCGTTCATTTCTCCGAAATTGCGGCACCTATATCTTCTGCAATCTTAGAAGAGGTTATAGATCCCCTCACCCCGGCGTGTGCTCCGTGGCGTCGAATTCCTGGCCCAGCACCTTCTGGTCTCTCCGTCTTACCGCCTTCGCAAACATGCGCCTGGCATGCGCAAAACCGACTAATCCCGTCACGGGCCTGATTTTGCAGTATCACGGTTGGTCGCCCGATTCATTACAAAGACTCCATAGCGATTATTTCTGGCTTTTGCGAAGGCAATACTTGATCGGGTTTCATTTCCGGAGGCCGATACGCGGACGGGACTCCAACCCGGCGAAACACCTGCCTCTATCGTGAGAAAGCACTGGCTTGTCCTGCTCAAGCCTGCGCTTTCTCTTTTAGCGGTTCTTCTCCCTGCAACGGCCGGATACGGGAAGGAAGAGCACCGGCCTTGGCCTTAATCTCGTCAGGAAGGTGGCGATCCTTCACAACGACGAAACTGTTATGGATAACTGCCCCAGGTAGCGGAGTTCGCGCCAAGTTGACCTTGCCCTGTCTTGGCTGAACATAAGCCTGTACACGGGTCTTGTCTTTTGTATATTGAGCTGTTTTTACCCTCGGTATTGTGGTTGCTCCAACGGTTGAATTGTCTTTAAAGCTTTTCCTTGTCTTGTCAAAACTCCTCTCTTAACCCAAGAACTTTACGAATCCGATGATGTATTCGTTATTCAAACCCATCGGAGTGGGCTCGAATCCGAGGCTTGTGGCGAGCGCAATGGAAGGTTGGTTGTCTCGATAGGTAAGGACATATACTCTCTTCAATCCGGCTGCTTCGGCATCTTGCATCGCCGCCTCGCACAAAGCTGCCGCTATACCTCTTCGGCGATAGCCAGGGTGGACGTGATAACCGATAGTCGCACTATCCTGCGTCTTCCGCGACCGCCACATGTTAGCCTGGCCTACTATTTTATTGTCTTCTGAAACCGCAATTTTTGTGATTACGTGCCGTTCGGCATTCATCGTGTAGGCGGCCATCAGCCTGTCGGCCTGCGCTCCACCGTCCGCGTAAACCGTGTTGAAAAGGGAGCGCACTTCGTCCTTGTTCGATTCGTCGTATTCTCTTATTTGAAACCTTACATTCATCACGTCGTCAACGCCGGTGTCGCCGGGAGGTGAAGCGCCTTTTCTCGCCGATCCTGTGGAACACCTCGTTCGGCGCAGTTCATAGGTCCTTCCCATAGCGTATGCAACGCATGGGAACGCCGACGTCCATAGTCTTCGTCGCCCCGTCGCCAACAAAACCCATTGCCTCGTAGAACAAGCGACCCCGTGTATTACCTTCGAAGACCCACAGAACGACGCGAGAGTATCCCTGATCTTCCAGAATCCGTTCTGCTTCACGACTCATCATACGGCCCATCCCCTTCCGCCAGTGCTCCGGGGCGAGGTACAGGGCATAAACCTCAGCGGTGGCCGTGCTATCGATACCGGGGTCCCGACAAGGACCGAGAG
The DNA here is from genome assembly GCA_002067405.1 of Syntrophorhabdaceae bacterium PtaU1.Bin034. Next base: position 1,627 of record MVRP01000002.1, read on the forward strand.
CGAGGAAGCCTGCAATGCCTATAGCATCTTCTGCAACATAAATAAGTTCCTCTTCCTGGGTAATTGACTCCCGAAAACGCCCGGCCCGTCGGCTGCAATCCATTCCCGCCAATCGATCATCAGGGACCAAGCCCCGATAGGCGGATCGCCAAGAATCCACGTGGGCCTTCGCAATGCCAAGCGCATCATCAGGGACAGCTTTACGGATGTTCATGGTCAATTCCTGTATGCTCGAAGCGGCGGCTGGAAAACGCCCGCCGTGTTGCCGGGTTGGCGCGTTGTCATTGGACTGCAGTTCCACCTCGCCGATCTATAGCCGCCGGTCTTTAACATACCTCGGTTTCGCAGAGATATCTCCTCTTTCGTGCATATCATTCCAGTTTATCCAGTGCGTATGATTCAGATAGAGCAGCCTGATAACCTCGGCTTTTCCGATGCAATCAACCAAAGCCTTGGTCTCCTTGTAGGTCTGAAGATGCGCTTTGTCTCCGTCTTCGCAACTTGAGAGGTCGTCCCACATATCCTCACGGGAATACATTGCCCGGTCTTCCGGGCCATGCGCTCCTCAAACTCCACACGGAAAGACGGATTGACTTCAGTCATGACTGTTGTCGCCAGCCCTTCCTCCAGCCACATCGGTACATCTAGGCGCTCCCTGCGTTTCATCGTGAATAAGGTAAAACGTGAGATGTCCGTAATGAAATGGTGGCTGATTTCGTGGGCCAGGACGGCGGAGAGACGCCCTTCGTCGGAGTTCTTTCCTTTCAGTGAGGGCGAATCGATGAGAATGATGTTTGCTCCGTTCTTTGTCCCGGGAGCGCAGGCGTATCCCTCGGTGCAGGCATGCACGTCATGAACTGAAGGTCATCTACCGTGGGTGCGACCCACAACTCGATCACAATGTCGCCATGATTGCCAAACCAGCTCTTGACGTGCAGGTACATCTTTAACAGGACACCGGCTATTGCAGGGGCGACAGGTACATCGGCGTTGCCGCAGCAGATGGTGAGATGATCAGAGACCGAATATTCCTCACTGACGTTCAGGGACTTCTCGAAGCGTTGGCAGAGATACTGAGTCTGCGCAAGCGCAAACCTCTGGTCCAAAAGGAAGGGAGCTATCACGCTAGTGATCTTTGTTTGTTCGCCAGCATGAAGTTCACGGTGAAGCCGATTTTTTGGGGCTATCCGGTGGAAGCTTCAGCTCGACCGTTTCCATCTCAACCACCCGGTGAATTCCTTATTGTCACACGGCCCTCATGAGGCCAGTCGTTGTGCCCTCCGTTGACGATCTGCAGTTTTGACCCTGGAACGGTGGCAGCAAGTGCCTTGGCGTGCTTTACCGGAATAATCGTGTCGGACTCGGCGCCAATGATCTCTACCGGACCTTTGTGGTTCGAAAGGGCCCGTACATTGTCCCAGTTGTCCGTAAGGAGCAGACGAACAAGGAATGAGGGGAAATGATCTTCGGCAACAAGAGAAAGCTTGTCGAAAGGGACAATGAGGACGAGTTTGTCCGGCGGATGATCGAGGCCGGCAAGGAATGCGGCCGGACCCGATCCAATGGACTCGGACACCACGCATACAGGGATGCGAGGGTAGCTTTTCCTTAAAAGCCGAATGTGAGTGGAATGAAATACGCGATCTTAGTCCCAAACCGTTGGCATGTGATAGAGGATCGGCACGTTCAAAAGATGCATCAATTACTGAATTCTACAAGATATATGATTCGCTAGGTTTGCCAAAACCCTGGCCTTGGGATTCTATTTTACAGATCCAGTTGTTTGTTGTTTAAGGTAGGCGGGGAAGAGGAGGATCATTGAGTTCTTTATCTATCCGTTGATCAAGTGCCTGGATGAGGGTGTGAAGGTGAGGGGGTCCGTGAAAACCTGCTCCGGTCAGTGTCTTTTGTGAGGTATTGAAAAGGCGTTCAGGAATTCTTTTTAAAATTCCTTTTCGCGGAGCTCCTTATCGGCTGGCGCTACTCGGGACCAGGCACTTGTGCAAATGGGGAACTTGCTTGCCTTCGCAGGGCTGACACCTTTTTAAGGTGTATACGTATAACGGCATTTTGATAACTTCTGGTCAGGCCAGAGCCCCATTGCTTCTTGCAGACCGGACATTTACTCCATTACGTCTCCTTGTTCCTTTGTCCGTGTCTCTCATGTATTCAAGCGGTGCATGATCGCTTCGAGGACCCCTCCGGCTATGGCTCTCGCCTTGTCCGAGATGGTCCAGCAGTATGATATGTCGTCCCTGGGCTCGACATCTCCCACCTTCTCATCTGCCCGAACGTAGATTTCCCGGATGAGACCGCGCACCATTCCGTCAATGGCCGCCTTCACGGGCGTGGTGTCAATATAGAGGACGGTATCACCCTTTACTACTCTGTCTCCTATCGATTTCGCATGTCTTACTGCGCCCTCATGAGGGGAGCGGAGTACCCTCTCCCGGCTGTACCCCGCGGTCAGACCCGGCATACCGGTGTGGGGCTCTGCAGCACCGTGATAGATGGCCCGTCCCAGGCCGTGACCTCTATTGCTCTCCACCGCCGCGTGGACGATATCGGGCGCGGAAAAGCCGGGGCCTACCCCGATGACCAAGGGTGCTTCGTGCTTGCCCGTTCCCAGGTTTCTCTTGGCCATAATGGCATCTACCACGACATCGGGCTTCAGGTCGGCAATGATCCTCCAGGAGGGATCTATGATAATGCCGATCTCTCCGCGGTTCCACGCCGCCGCGAGATCGGCCCGGTTGCGCACCAGCCTCCCGATTACCCCTTCGACCTCCGCCTGCCCGTTGAATACGGCCTCGCAAAAAGAGACGGTTCTGCGGACGCACAGGGGGTTCTCTATCTCTGTCATGCAGATGCGCGTCATGTTGGCCATGAAGAGCCGGTGGGCAATGCCCGACGCCATTTCGCCGGCACCTTTGACGACTACCGATACATTCCTCATTCCACATGCCCTCCTTTCTTGTTGTGCTTCGGTCCGTCCTTTTCCGGCCCGTTCGATGCTGGTTTACCGATCACCGAATACTTATTCTTGCCCATTTTCCATTCCTTCCTGCATTGACCCGCCATGCCGCCCTGCTTCTCCGCAACAGCGTGGACATCCAGGAAACGATGAGGAACAGACAAGAAAGAAACAGAGCCACAACAGAATAGATGTGGCTGCCCGTCCTTCCAGAATAAAGAGGTTTAAGGGGCACGCCGGTCCGCTTCGCTCCCGGGGCATCGAAATCGATGTTCTTGTCCGCTGGTCCTGGCGGCCATTCACTTTCGACTGCCATGCAGGACCGGCCGGATACCGTCCCGCGAAGGTGCTTCCCTACGTTATATAATACAATATATAACGATAGGCAAAAAAATATTCTCCCCCGGAGATTCACGGTGATCCATCTCTCTCGAGATTCAATTCTCATGATGGGTCTCCTGACGTTTCTTGCATGATGGATTCAGGATTCCTGCCGACAGCACCGTTCTTGCGACATCTTGCGTTACTGCCATGTGGTCTTTCCGGGAAAGCACGTGCTTGCTCCGTTCGAGATAGATGATCCCCAGGAAGGAAGACCAAATAACCTCCGAGAGCGTTCTGTGGTCACAGTGGACAAAGATACCTTCCCCTACAGCGTACTCGACTATCTTGTGCTGAAGGGCGACCACCTTGGAACCGGACTCGTGAAGCACGTCACGCAGCTCGGATGACAGGTTGCCGATCGTTTCACTTTGATGGAAATATTGCCAGGCGGTAAAGGCCACCGGGTCTTTTTCGTAGAATCTTTGAAAGCATTCCCACAGCTTTTCGAGCATCCCTTCCCCGATGCTCTCCCGGTTGTCATAAATTTCCCGCAGGAGACGGGCGAAATAGTCGGCATGGGAGACGATGGCGCTTATGAGTATCTCTTCTTTGTTCTTGAAATAGAGGTAGAGGGCTGCCCGGCTCAATTCGGAGCGCTCCGCTATTTTGTCCATGGTCAACGAGCTGTAGCCTTGTTCCTCAAAGATAGAACGTGCCGCGTCTATCGCGAGTTCCCGCCGTACTTCCCTCTCCCGTTTCCTTCGCTCAATGGCCCCCATCAGGACGAACCTCCATAGCATGGACAATTTGTCTATAACGTAGATTCAATGTCGATTTATGTCAAGCGAATTCTTGACGTCCTCCAGGCCCTGGCATTCGTGCCTCTGCACGTTCTTGCACACGCCGGTATCCTCGTTATATTATAAAGATAGAAAGTAGACTACCTATAAGGAGACAATCATGAAGATAAGCGCGAGGAACGTTCTCAAGGGCAAGGTCAAGAAAGTCACCCACGGCGCAGTGAACTCGGAGGTGGTAGTGGAGATCCAGGGAGGCGCTGAGATCGTGTCCATCATCACCAAAGCGTCGGCCGAGAACCTGAAGCTGTCAGAGGGGGCAGACGTTTACGCCGTCATAAAGGCCGCCAATGTCATAATTGCCGTGGACTAAATGCGGCAGGCTTCTTCGTTGCCAGATATTTACGGGCCTGACCACAGGGGACTTCTCGGGAGTGTTCAAAGGTGGAGTCTGCGAAGAGGTGCCTTTCAGGACATCCCGGGAGTGCCACAGGCTATTTAAAATAAGGGCGATTCCCGGCGGTGGGAAGTGATAAAAACAGCCTGATGCCCATCCTCCTCATCTTTCGGAAATAGTCTGTGGCACTCGGGCCCGCTCAGGTATTTTTTTAAGCGCTTGGCTTGCGCCCTCAAATAGTTCCGCCGGATCATGGCAATCATCGGCTTGAAAACTGTTCTTCATTAACTGTTCCGCGGCGAGCAGCGGGGCAGTTAATTCCCATGTAATATTCTTGCGCAACAATCATAAGCGATATCCCAAATGACTCCTTCCGGGTGTTTTGGCTCGCTCAGGATGTTCATGGAGAAGGCACACGAGTTTCAAGGATGGAGGGGCTTCATCTGGAAGAAACAAAACGGTACTATTTAGCTATTCCTGCATGATCTCTGCACATGCTACTTGAAAAAGAAAAAGTGAGTACCTACTTTTTGGCAGTTGGTTATTTTGCCTTTGTATCCGAACCTGTCATGAAACAAGACTTCTATTCTTAATATTCGGCAATATACCAGGAAACAAACAAGAACAGGAAACAGGGACGAAAGGCGTGGGGCAGCGCCATGAAAAACGTCCTATAGCACGGTTCCATACAATTTCCAAACAAGGAGGAGCTATGAGACCGAAGGCCATTTTTGTAGTACTGTTTTTGGCGGCTGCCCTGCTGGTAACCTGTCCCGCCCTCTGGGCTGACCAGACTGACGACCTGATACAACTTCTGCTGGAAAAAGGCACTATCACAAAAGATGAAGCGGCTGCACTGAAAAAACAGGTGAAGCCCGAGGCCGGCCAAGCGGTGCAGCCGGCTGCACAGGATGAATGGTGGAAGAAAGTCGAGGCAGGCTACGACAAGGGCATGTATGTAAGGACGAAAGATCGAAGTTTTTCCCTGCTCACCAATGTCGGCCTGCAACAGCAGTTCAATTACCAATGGCTGGACGACGCTCAGGACAAGACCACCTTCTCTGTCAGGAGGGCTCGTCTCATCGAGAGCGGAAATGCCTTTTTCCCATGGCTCAAGTTCTACGTGCAACTGACCCTTGAGCAGTCCGTGAACCTCCGCGACGGCTATGTTGAGGCAGCATACTACCAATCGTTTGTGCCGCGAGCCGGGCAATTCAAGATCCCTTTTGACCGCGAGTTTCTTGTCTCAGCGTTCAACCTTCAATTGGTTGAGCGATCTATCGCGAGCAACGAGTTTTCCCTTCAGCGGGATGTAGGATTGCAGCTTGCGGGTTTTCCTCTCGGCGATCTCTTCGAGTACCGTGTGGGCATCTTCAACGGGAGCGGCGCCAACCAGGACAACGTGAACAACAAATACATGTACCTTGGCCGGTTCGTGTTCACTCCTTTCGGTCCCGTTGCTTACTCCCAGGCAGCCTTGGAAACCCCCGGGAAGCCGCAGCTGGCGATGGGCGTCGCCGGGGCGTGGCTCCTGGGTCTGCTTCCAGGGGAGAGAAGGTCGCTCGCCGGCGTGCTCGGAAGTCCTTCCGAAGTGCCGGTAAGGAGCGACGTTTACCAGTATACCGGTGACATGGTCTTTAAATACCTCAACTTTTCCTTCGAGGGGGCCTATCACTACCGGACCATCGATCCGCGGACAGCGACGACGTTCGGACGGCAGGACGCAACGGGATACATGGCGCAGGCCGGCTATTTCATCATCCCAAAGCATTTCGAGGTTGCAGGCCGTTATTCCTTTGTCAATCCGGATAACCCTGTCACGGCCCATAACAACAACCAGGAGGAGCTCACGGGCGGCGCCAGTTATTATTTCAAGGGACACCCCCTTAAGGTGCAGGCCAGCTACACCTACTTACATACCCAGGAGACGCCGCATGACGGGTACGATCAAGTGGGAAGAACGCAGGTAACGTTGATGTTCTGAGGTGTGGTTAGGTAGGGTAGCAAAAGATGCGGCGAAAGGGCTCCGGGCAAACAGGAGAACCAGGGGTCGGACTGAAGCGTTTGGCGACCCCCGGTTCTCTCCCGACATGGCGTTTCCGGTCGGCACGGAAATCACATCCTGAAAATTGCGGCGAACATAGCCAGAATGCCGAGGACCGAAAACGAGGCTGGCGACCGCTGCCGCCAGCAACTAGGGAGCCTCTATGTGGTGTGTTCTCAGACGGTGTCTGTTACTCCCACGTAAAGAGAATTGAGAACGGGCTGTCTAAAGAAGCGGTTTTCCATTCAGACAATGATACTCATCGGAGCAGCAGGGCTTCATCCTGTTCGATAACTGTTCGGTATGGTGGGGAGACAATCATGTTTCTCCATTGAATGTTGTTGAACACGAGACAAAGAGGGTGTACGAAGCAACTCCTGGCCCGTCTGCTGATGCCCCTGACATTCCTCGCAGCAGGATTCCTGGTCATCACTTCCAGCCCGAGCTTCGTGGCTTCCCTGGCCGATGCCTCGGATAACTCAACCTGCCTCCGCTACACTTACACGATACTCGACTTCCCCGACTACCGGCCGCTAAGGATCAACAACAAGGGACAGATACTCCTATGGGGATGCCCGGAAGCAAGCTGTGCTCAAGCGAGCTGTTTTCTTTATAGTAGCGGCGCCCACACAGAGATCTTGCCCGTAGGACTGAAAGAATGGACCGCCACAGATCTGAACAACGAAGGCGAGGTAATAGGACACGGCAACATCGGGTACGGATTTCCAATCAATAGTTTTCTTTACAAAGACGGGGCATATACGCAGATTTCTCCACCTAACTTTGAAGGCGCTCAGGCCTATGCGATCAACAACAACGGGGTGGTGACAGGGCAGATGCAGGACGGGTTCGGCCCAACAGACTATCTGCAGTCCGGCTTTATCTACGACAGGGTCGGCTACACGACGTTATCACCGCCTATCCGTACGGCAGGCGTGACCTTCCTCTATCAACGATCAGAACGATACGGTGGGGACGGCATACATAGACAAGGGTTTGGGATCCACGCCCGATGTGACCGGCTTTCTCTATACCAAAGGAGCCTGTATCGAGCTGAATCCCGGTAAAGAACTTCCATGGCCGGTGGTCTGGGCGGACGCCATCAACAACAGGGGAGAGGTGTAGGTGGAGGAAATTGGTTCTCAAATCAGAAGACGGGAGACGAAAAAGAACCTGCCGGTCTGGTCATCCTTATAGCCTTTTCTGTTTTCCGTTTCTTTGTCAGAAGCCACGCATCAATCTCCGCCTGCCTGAACCGGGCCAACCTGCCGATGCGGTAATGGGGTATCTCCTTCCTTTCAATCATGGCGTAGAGCGTCGATCGTTTTATCCCCAGATACTGCGATACCCTCCTGATGTCCCAAAGTTCTTCCACGGTGCGCATATCCTCTCAGTTCATAGGAAATCGCACGTCGCGATCACCCTGCCCAGGATACTCGCGACGATCCTGTACGACCGTTTATCTAGTTGTTCCTGTTCATCGTGGCCGGCAAACTCTATCCAGAACAGGTGGTTCTTTCCCTGCCTTACGATGCTCAATTCCGCCGTACCCACCTGATAGACCGCATCGGTGTTGAGGAGATTGCCGGTAAATGCAGGGTCTCCATGAACCGGATCGCGTCCACCAAGTCGGAAAGCACGACATATCCCCAATGGGACAGACACTGAAAGCGGTTGCGGAGTTGAACGACCCGCACATTATTCGTATACTTGGATGCAAGTATTGCCACCCGGTGACAGATGGTGACGCTCAGCCTGCCTTCAAGGTATTCCATGAGCCGCTCCGCCGGCCGGGGGATATCCGGCGCCGGATAGCGCTTATCAAGCTTGGGTCCCCAAAGCTTCAGGCCATATTAACGGGCCTGAGCAGAAAGGGCTACTGGCATCTTGCCAAGACGTACGCGACCAACTGCGGGTTATCAAAGGAATACCTACAGAGCCAGGGGCTTGTTTCATTACGTACACTGTGGATTGGAATCCATTATCCGGCTACGGCCCGATGACTTCTTCGAACCGCCACGTGCGGACCCGAATGCCGGGGTGGTGTGGGGAGGGGCGGCTAATCACCGCTCCTTACCCGATTATCCCTTTTTGCTCCACTATCGGTTCTTCAAATGTTGTTTCAGGTCTCGATAGTAATTCTCATGAGGTCCGATCATGACAAGCTCCAGGTCATCGCCAACCTTTCGATAGGCGAGCAAGTACTGGGTTGTTTTGAACTTGTGGACGAATACACCTCTCAGGTCGCCCTTTTTTTCTTCTCCAATAGACGGATTCTCTGCTATCTTTTTGATTTCTCGGTCCAAGACTTCCTTTTCCGGTTTTGACATCTTTTTTACTTTCTTTTCAAAGGACCTGGACTGGTAGATTTTCATAACGGACTACCCAAACCTGTACTCCGTCTTCTCATTCTCATTCAATTCATCCAGTCCGATCAAGATCTCCTTTATGAGGGAGTACGGTAGGTCAGGATTCTCTTCCGCGCATTTGCCGAGACGTGCCCAATGTTCAATTTGGCCAGCTAAAGACCTATGGTCAATCCGTCCAAATTTCCTTGCTTCCTCTACCAGTTCTTCAGATATTCTCACTGCTGTGGCCATGATAGTTCCTCCAAGATTCATGTTGCAACATGTACTCATTGTATATCAATATGTTACATAATGCAATCATAGATTGATCATTCATTTTTGAGGGATAACGTATGGATCAGCCGCGACTGTAAGGAGTCGGCTGCATCCTGTGGTGTACGCCCGGCATGGGCGTGAACTTATGGGGTGTGAGTCCCCTGTACGAGAACCAAGGTATCCACTCATATGAGGGATGCTAACAAAAGTACGAGCCGAAGGCAAGGGCGATTCCGTGAGGAGTGGTCTGAAGGAAGCCTGAAGGCAAGACGTGCGGACCGACGGACAGAAACCGCATAGAGAGGCTTAAGTTCCCGGGCGAGTTGGCACGACACAACAAAGCCCTTGAGGTTCAAGGGGACAGGGTAAATGCGGCGGTGGTGCACGGACAGTTCACGTTCTTATCCGGGGAGATCTGTCTGATATGCGTCAGGTGGGAAGGGTGAGCGCGATCATCCGGAATCCTGAAGCGCCACGAGCGGTAACGCCTGGGGTAAGCAGACAGAAGTCAGCAGAGGGCATAGTAGTCCTTCGGGGCGAAGGCCCGAACGAAGAAATGAGAGGAGATCTTCTATGAGTTCGGAAGCAACGATGAATCCGTCAGGAGGAGATGACTTTCGGCACATCATGGACGGACATTCCCTCGAAAATACCTAATAATCGATGGATGGGGACCGACCCGGAGGTCGATCCCCATCTGCTTTCTCCAACCTTCATTTGCATTTCCCGGCCGACTCGCCGTCACTTGAACGGGGAGAAGCAGTCTGATATTATCTGCCTGATTTATCTCCCAAAGTCACAAATGCTGTCAGAAGTATCCCCACCAAAAAGAATCAACCATCAGGAGTACAAGAGTTATGTCCTATCGTTCAATGCCAAAAACGGTGCAAAGCCTTCGTGAGAGAATGGAAAAGATGCTTGCGAGAGGGCGTGAGGGCCTCGGCGAGGAAACCGCGAAGGAGATGAGAGAACATCTTCGCGAACTTCAGCTCCACCTTGCAAGGATAGAGATGGAAAACGAAGAGCTTCGCAGGGCGAGGCTCGAAGCGGAAAAGTCGCGGGACCGGTATTCGGAGCTTTATGACCAGGCACCCGTGGGCTACCTGGTCCTTGATGAGCAGGGAGTGGTTCTTGATCTGAACTCGACCGCTTCAAACCTTCTGGGCCTGGAAACAACTGATCTGCCGGGTCAGCCCCTTTTTCCCCTCCTTCACCCCAACTTTCACGATGCCTTCACCCTTCATTTGACTGGCGTGCTCCGGTCTTCGAAGAAGCAGACGTGCGAGGTGATGGTTAAGAGACGGAACGGTGATTTGGTGCACTTCCGCGTTGAAAGCATTGCCGCCGGGACGGGCGATCGACCGGTCATACGAAGCGTGCTTATCGACATTACTGACCTCAGACAGTCGGAGCACGAGTTGAGGGAAGGCGCAGAACTTCTGCGCGCGGTAATCGAAGGAACGTCGGATGCGGTGTACGTGAAGAACGCCAGGGGGAGATACATTTTTCTTAATGCAGAAGCTGCGAGGGCAGCAGGGCGAGACGCAGCCGAAGCTATCGGCAAGGACGACAGCTTTCTTTTACCTCCTGAGCGGGCCAAATACGCAAGGGAGACGGATCGTTCGGTAATGGCCACGCGCAAGGTTACCACCTACGAAGAAACCGTCAGTACGGAAGAGGGCCGGAAGAAGACGTACCTTACCACAAAAGGGCCGCTCTTCGACAGCAGCAGAGAGGTAGCGGGTGTATTCGGCATCTCGCGCGACATCACGAACCTCAAGAGAACCCAAAAGGCACTCGTCGACAGCGAGGCAAGGTTGAGAAATTCTCTTTCCAATACAGAGAAGCTCAATAGGGACCTCAGGCAAAAGGTTGAGGAACTGGATACGATTTTCAACACCGCTCCTGTGGGCATTGCCGTAAGCTATGACCCCCAGTGCCTTCACATCAAGGGCAATGAAACCTACGCTGCCATGCTGGGACTGACACCGGAGGATAACCTGTCCAAAACAGCTCCTGCCGGACAGCGTCCGCACCACTTCAAGGAGATGCAGGCCGGCAGGCAGTTGATGCCCCGGGAACTGCCGATGCAAGTGGCGGCATCCAGGGGTCTGGTGATCAGGAATGCCGAGATGGACCTTGTCCACGACGACGGCCGGGTGGTAAGGATACTGGGAAATGCCACGCCCCTTATGAATGAGCACGGCAGGCCCCGGGGAGCGGTCGGGGTATTCCTCGATATCTCCGAGTTGAAGAAAACCCAGGAAGACCTTTCAAAGGCGCACAAAAAGATCACGAAGATTCTTGAGAGCATCACCGATGCTTTTGTCTCGTTTGACAGGTGCTGGCGCTACACGTACGTCAATGACACCGCGTGCAGACTTCTTTGCCGTTCGCGGGAAGAACTTATCGGCCAAAGGGTCCTGGCAACCTTTCCTGAAGCTGTCCGCCCGCGCTTCCACACCGAGTTCATCCGGGCAATGACGGAGAACGCACCGGTCCATTTCGAGGAGTTCTTTTCACCCCCGGATGCGTGGTACGAGTGCCGCTGCTATCCTTCTTCGGAAGGGCTTTCCGTCTATTTCCAGGATATCACGGATCGGAAGAAGGCCGAGGAGGCGCGACGCCGGCACGTTATCAAGCTCGACACCCTGCTCGACGTCTCCCGCGACGTTCTCGCAGCCTCATCATCGGAAGACATGCTCAACCGGGTTGCGGGCGCCGCGAAAGTGCTCACGGGAGCGAGGTTTGCCGTTTCGGCCGGAGGGGATAACGAAGGGTGTTTCCGTGCGGGGGTAATGCCCCAGCACATCGAACCCCGTTTCCCGTCTCAGGGAAGGCTCTTTACCCTGGAACCGGAAGAAACCGAGGATCTCCCGACGACCGGAGAGCGATCTCCGGGCCATGCCGGAAGCCGCCTGCCGGACCGTCCCGCGTGGCGGGGCGTGCGGGGCGGGCGTCCCCAAAAGACGCTTCTCAGCGCTGAGGTACACAGGCCAGGTCTCCCCGACGAGCTCATCATGGTTACCGGCAAGATAGAGGGGGAATTCACCCCCGAGGACGAAACGATACTCTCGCAGCTTGCAACGGTCGCCTCGTTGGGTCTGCGCCACATTGAGGCAAAGAACGAGGTGGAGCTTCTCGTCGAAGAAAGGACGAAAGAACTGCGAAAGGCGTATGAATCTCTGAGAATGGAAATGCTGGATAGAAAGAAAGCCGAGCAGCAGTTACGCCGTGCCCAGAAAATGGACGCTCTCGGCACCATGGCCGAAGGGATAGGCCACGACTTCAATAATATTCTTGCTGCCATTATCGGCTTTACGGAGCTCGTTTATGATCGTTTGCCCGACGAGAGCCGTGAAAGACGACGCCTCCAGCGGGTGCTTGAGGCCGGCCTCAGAGGCAGGGAACTGGTGGACCAGATGCTCACTTTTGCCAGGCTTGGCGAGCAGGAGAAAAGGGCGTTGCAGGCAGACGGTATTATCCGGGAGACATTGAAACTGTTGCGACCATCCATTCCCAGGACCATCGACATCGAGGTCAGCCTCCGGAACGGACCGGGCTTCGTTCTGGGCAACCCTCAACAACTCGAGCAGGTGATCGTAAATCTCTGCAATAACGCCGCTTATGCCATGCGGGAGAAGGGAGGCACGCTCTCTCTCGAATTAAGCGACTTTGTGGTCGAGGAGACGGGCGACGGGTCAGAGGGGATGAGGCCGGGAACATACCTGAGACTCACGGTGCGCGATACAGGTACAGGGATACCGGCCGAGGACATGGACCGTATATTCGATCCGTTCTTCACCACAAAAGATGAGAAGGGGGCTGGTCTTGGGCTTTCGGTTGTTCACGGCATCGTGGGCCAGACAGGCGGCCACATCACCGTGGAAAGCGAGCCGGGAAAAGGTTCAGCCTTCAACGTCTACCTGCCCAAGCTGTCGGCAAAGAGGAGGGGCGCAATGGGAGGGGCTCAGACCGCCCCGACCGGCCGCGAGCGAATCCTCTTTGTAGATGACGAGGAGCTGCTCGTAGAGTCAGGCAAAGGGCTCCTGGAAGGGTTGGGTTATACCGTCACGGCAACGACGAGCAGCCTTGATGCCCTCAGGACATTCTCGTCCGATCCGCATTCCTTCGACCTCGTTATTACCGATCAGACCATGCCGGATATGACGGGTGTCGAGCTGGCAAAGGAGTTGACGGACGTGAGACCGGGCATTCCCGTGATCCTGGTTACCGGTTTCAGTTATGTCATCGATAGCGAAGCGGCAGAAAAGGCAGGCATCAATGCCTTTGCCATGAAGCCCCTGACGAAAGGTGAAATAGCCGATATCATCAGGAAAACGCTTGACGCAAAACAGGAGCTTTAGTCGACCTTTTCAATGCAGCCGAGCATCCCGCGGGTATAAAGCCTGCCCGTAGCTTCATAAAGCATATACTTCGTTAACAGGATCGGCATGCACATCTCTTGAGCGAGTTTGACCGTATCCGGCAAAGGGCGCTTCCCGCGCACGATGACGACGGCTGCTATATCGAGCACGTGAGATGTCCAGACGATCTGGGGATTGGTGAGACCGGTCAGCAAGACGCTGCCTGTTTTTGCGAAGGCTAAGGCATCACTCATGAGATCGGCGCTGGCACCGGTCTTTACCTCCTTGTCCAGCTGATCCTCGCCAACGAGAACCTCCGCATCAAGTATTTCCTTCACGTCGCGCAACGTCATCTTGCCTTTCCTCCCATAAAGAATACATGAAGAATACAGAGACAATCAACCTGCGAATGAAGAAAAGTGGCGAAAATGGCGAGCGGTCTGTACTATCGGCTTCATATCCGACCGGGGAGCCGTGGGGAAGAGGACCGGCTCATTTTTTTTTCCGGATCGTATCTTCTCGGTAGGTATTCGGTATAATGAACACGAGGTGTTCGTCTCCCTCTAGGGCCATGAACAGCAGAAACGAGAGCTGACGTCTGCATTGCGACTCTGCTGACCATTCAAAAGCAGTTGATTAGTTGAGTTGTAAGGTATATAATGTTCTTGATTAGAGTACTATTATAGGTGACTATAATGAACGCCCCTGCGTCGATCTGTTCAAGACGGGCAGGAATCCCGGCTGTCCTCTTTGCGGACCGAATCCGCAGATCACGACGCTTGCGGGAAGCGGGGGCGCAGGAAACGAAGGAACCAGTTGGCGGGCTGTAGAAGAGCCGGGAAAAACAAACCGATTCCCCAATCGGGCAACAAGAATGGAGGTTATAGATGGCGGAAACGGAACACAAATCGTCAGGCGACGACGGAAGGAAATTTAAGATCAGGCTGAAATTACTCGACAGGGAGAGCGGAGAAAGCAGATATTGCACCCTTGACGAGGCAAAAACCTGGGATTGGGAGAATCCCGAGATATGGAGAATGGTGGGGGGCTGGCAGATCACCAGCTTCCAGCGGCTGCTCAACATACTCTATCTGAAGATGGAGAAGGGGATCGAAGAGGTCGAGATAGTAGAGGCGCCGCGCTTCACCATGCTTTCCGGCGGCTGATTGGAACATTCAAAGGCTCTGTGCCGCATTAATCCGTGACCACCGCGCGCTTGATACCGGGCAGTGATCGGCATGAGCGCGTCTCGCCACAACCATTCCTTCATCCATTTCATGCCTTTTGCATGCATTTAAGACATGTTGTATAATGCGAGGTCAAGTTTCTTCGCTGCTAAAGGGTGTCTGAGCGATGAAAAGGTTCCCCGTTCGTCTGTACATGAACGTCGTTGTCGGCCTGGCGATCTGCGCCGGCCTTTATGCAACGAGCCGGTACAGTTATCTTCTTTTCCATACCATAGCGGAAGTATTCTCGATTGTCGTCGCCTTCGGCATATTTGTCGTCGCATGGAACTCCCGTCGATTCCTCGACAACAACTACCTCCTTTTTATCGGCATTGCCTATCTCTTTGTAGGGTGCCTGGATTTCGTCCATACCATATCTTATCGGGGTATGAGGATATTCCCGGGTGACGACCCGAACCCTGCAACGCAACTCTGGATCGCCGCCCGCTACATGGAAAGCATCTCCCTTTTCGTTGCTCCCTTCTTTTTGAAGAGGACGATAAGGGTTGGCATCATTATCGCTGTTTACTGTGCAGCGGCCGTCCTTATTCTCCTGTCCATCTTCTCCTGGCATGTCTTTCCTGATTGCTTTGTTAACGGGACCGGGCTCACCCCTTTCAAGAAGACCAGCGAGTATATCATATCTCTCATTCTTATCGGGTCCATCGGACTTTTTCTCAGGCATCGACAGAACTTTGACAGGACGGTCTTCGTTTACGTTGTCTGGTCCATAGTCCTGACCATCGGCTCTGAACTGGCTTTTACCTTCTACGTGAGCGTTTACGGACTCTCCAATTTCATCGGCCATGTTCTCAAGATCCTTTCCTTCTACCTGATCTACAAAGCCCTTATCGAGACCGGACTTTCCCGGCCCTACGACCTGTTGTTCCGTAACCTCAAACAAAGCGAGGCAACCCTCCGCGAGCAACGTGAGTGGCTCCGGGTCACCCTCACAAGCATAGGTGATGCCGTGATAGCGACGGATACCGCGGGCCGAATCACCTTCCTGAACCCGGTTGCCGCAATGCTTACCGGATGGCGGCCCGAAGAAGCGGTGGGGCAGCCTGTGGAGGGCATCTTCAAGATCGTCAATGAAATGACAAAAGAGCCGGGCCAGGACATCGTGCGGCGGGTATTGAGCGAGCGACGTGCAGTCTCGCTTGAAAACCACACAGCTTTAGTCAGCCGCGATGGGCGGGAAATCCCGATCGAGGATAGCGCGGCGCCCATAGAGGACTTTTCGGGCCGTATCACGGGAGTGGTACTGGTATTTCACGACGTCACGGAGAAGCGCAGGGCGCAGCAGGCGTTACGCGAGAGCGAGGAGAGACTGCGGCTTGCCACCGAATCCGCCGCATTGGGGACGTGGGATTTTGATCCGGTTACCGGCGACTTGAACTGGTCGCAATCCTGCAAGGCTATCTACGGTTTGCCTCCCGATGCTCAGTTGGATTACGAGACCTTCCTTGGCCGGGTCCATCCTGATGACCGCCAAAGAGTCCGGGGGGCAGTGGAAGAAGCGCTCCGGTCCTCCGGGGATGGCTGCTATAACGCCGAGTACCGTGCGTTATGGCCTGACGGCACCGAACGATGGATCGCGTCCGCCGGCCGCGCCTTCTTTTCCAGCGTCATCGGTCAGCCACTGGCGGTTCGCCTTATCGGCACTGTCATTGACATGACTGAGCGAAAAAAGGCTGAGACCCGCCTTCAGCGAAGCCTTCAGCGATTCGAGCTCCTGAGCCGTACGGCAGAAGAGCTTTTGCAGGCTTCGGACCCTCAGAACGTGGTGGAATCCCTGTGCGGGAAGGTGATGGAACATCTGGATTGTCACGCGTTCTTCAATTTTCTTGCTGACCATGAGGCAGGGCGGTTACGGCTCAATGCCTGCTCCGGCATTCCACCTGTGGAGGCCGAGCGGATCGAATGGCTCGATTATGGCGTGGCTGTGTGCGGCTATGTGGCGCAGTCCGGTTCCCGGATCGTGGCCGAACATATTCCGACGACTCCCGACGAGCGCACCGAGTTGGTAAAGTCCTACGGCATCAAGGCATACGCATGTCATCCCCTTGTCGGTCCCGAAGGAGAGGTTATGGGCACTCTTTCGTTCGGGACCCGGAGCAGGGAGACTTTCACCGATGAGGACCTCTCTCTTATGAAAGCGGTAACGGACCAGGTGGCAGTTGCAATGGTCCGTATGAAGAACGCAGAGGCCCTGAGAAAGGCCCATGATGAGCTTGAAGAGCGGGTGCGGGATCGGACTGTAGAGCTTCGCCGTCAGGCGGATTTGCTCGACCTTGCTCATGATGCCATCTTTGTCTGCGATCTCAGGGGTACGATCATTTTTTGGAATGCGGGCGCAGAAAAACTCTACGGGTGGTCACGCAGGGAGGCATGCGGCGCGGTAAGTCAGGATCTTTTGCAGACCACGTTCCCCGAAGCGTACCGCGTTATTTTGGCGAGGGTTATCAGGGATGGCCGATGGGAAGGTGAACTGCGGCACAGGAAGAAGGATGGCAATGAGATCAGGGTGTTGAGCCGATGGAGACTTCAAAGGGATGGAGAGGGGCAGCCTGTGGCGCTGATGGAAACCAACACGGACATTACCGAGCAGAGGCGCCTGGAACAGCAGCTCCGCCAGACACAGAAAATAGAATCCATCGGAACGCTTGCAGGCGGCATCGCCCACGATTTCAACAATATCCTGGCCGCTATCATCGGCTTCTCGGAGATGGCCAAAGACAGGACGCCTAGGGAACTGCCTACCTGGCGGTACATGGAAAGGGTATTTAATGCCGGGGTCCGGGGCAGGGACCTGGTAAAACAGATCCTGATGTTCAGCAGGCAGGCAGAACAGGAGAAGAGGCCTCTTCAGCTCGGCTCGGTAGTGAAGGAGACGGTCAAGCTTCTGCGGGCATCGCTTCCTGCTACCGTGGATATCCGTACGAATGTGAACAAGGAATCGGGCTTCGTGCTTGCCGACCTGACCCAGATGCAGCAGGTGGTCATGAACCTCTGCACAAACGCGGCCTTCGCCATGAGGCAGAAAGGAGGGAAGATGGTGATCGATCTTTCCGATTTCGCCTTTTCCTCTCAGGAAAAAGCGCCTTATCCCGATCTGGCTCCGGGCTCGTATGTCAAATTGACGGTATCCGATACCGGAGAAGGCATGACGCCCGCGGTGGCGGAGCGTATTTTCGATCCTTTCTTTACCACAAAGCCCAAAGGTGAGGGAACCGGGCTCGGCCTTTCCGTGGTTCACGGCATCGTGACAAGCCACGGAGGCGCCATCACCGTATCGAGCGAACCGGGCGAAGGCTCGACTTTTGACATCTATCTTCCCAAGTATCAGGAGGATCAGTCGGAAACATCAGGAAATGGAGACGGGGAAGGGGCCGTTCCGGGAGGCCGTGAAACGATCCTTTTTGTTGATGATGAAGAAGCCCTTGCAGACCTGGGCAGCGAGATACTGGGTGAGCTGGGCTATAATGTCGTCACCAGGACGAACAGCAGGGACGCTTTGGCGCTTTTCAGACTCGATCCCTCCCGGTTCGATCTCGTGGTGACGGATCAGACCATGCCGGATCTCACCGGGATCGATCTTGCGCGGGAAGTCATGGTCGTAAAGCCCGACATTCCGGTAATTCTCTGTACAGGATTCAGCCATCTTGTGGATGCCGATTCTGCACGTGCGGCAGGTATAAGGGGGTTCGTGGTGAAGCCGCTCACCAAAAAAGAGATCGCCCTTGCCATACGGAAGGTGCTCGACCGGTAGTCCCCGACCGGGCTTTTAAGTATTTTGTCACCTGGGTTCGGTAGGGTAGCCAGCAGATTCCCACTCGGCCCAGCCGCCTTTCAGCGCGTAGACCTTGGTATAGCCTTTCTTCATAAGCAGCGCTGCCAGACCGGCAGAAGTGGCTTCCTCGATTCAACTGCAGTAGAGGACAAGGGTTTTGTCCTTCGCGAAGTTGACCATCCATGTTTCGACCGGTACTGTCATGTCGATCCGTACTGCCCCTTTTATCTTGGCCTTGCTGTCCCGATAATCGCCCGTTCCGCGAACATCAAGAACGGCAACGCCGGGATCGCCGAGCAGGGGCAAAAGTTGTTCCTTGGTCATTCTTGGTACGTACTTCGCTGCAAATGCGAAGACTGCGGTGGCGGCGATAAGTGAGAGAACGATGGAAAAGGTCAACTGTTTTGATTTCATCAGGTAGCTCCTAAAACGTTCCGAAGGTCGGGCCGGCCGCGATAGAAGCCCAAGGCGGGGCTTCTATCGCAATTGCAGATGCCCGATGGCTTAGCTTCCCTGGTAGTAGCGGCGGCCTGCCGGATAATACAATTCTCTCTCGGCAGGAGTCATTTCCTTATACCTTCTCTGCCATTCCTTGTCGATTGCTTTCCTCTGCTCCGGGGTCAGGCCCTTCATGAATTCCTCATCCTGGCACAGCTGATAGAAGTCGCCGCTGGTTATGTTGCACCACATCGTCTTCTCCTCTGCAGCCCCGGCAGGAACGGCCACGGTAAGCCCTACAAACAGGAACATCACCAATAACGCGCCAAACACAACCTTTCTGACATCCATACTGCCTCCTTAAAGAGTAAATTTGATTGATAACCGTAAGGTAATCGCCACCAGCGGTTTTGTCAGAGGTTTTTATGGGCGATGATCAATCAGGTTGTCTTGACGGCCCCATTCCTCAAAACAGGGTAGTCAATAAATGACGATATTCTTTATGATTACAGTCGTGTAACAGAAATGGCGACAAGAACATCCGGGAAAATTGTGACGAGATAATTATTGCTTTGACGACATGAAAGGACGATGCCGGGGCCTGTGTGGGGCATCGTCCTTTCCGATCATTTGTGCCCGTGCTCCATGCCTTTGTTTGCTTCCATTGCCTTTCTCTTCATTGCCCTTCGCTCACGGATCGCCCTTGTGTCCTGATACATATCCTCATAGGCTGCCTTGACAGCACTTTCGAATGTCGCAGCTTCGCCGCCGAATTCCTTTATGAACGCCGCAGCTTCGTCCTCCGTCTTGAAAGCCCATTTGGCTCGGCCGCTCATCACCCCCGGCTTGCTTCCACCGATCACCCAGAAAGCCTTTTCCGCATCGATGAGCCCCTTTGTCTTGTAGTTCCCGACGCCCACGCTCCCCGGCGCCCGATCTATGTTGACCGCGAGGTCGACGACAGCACAATGAATGCTGCAAAAACCCTCGCCTTTTCCGTCGTCATAGTGGACGAGCACTCGGCTATGAGCGAACTTTTCCCTATCCATACCGCAGTACTTACAGGACGGATACTGCTTTGCATCATCCGCCCCGAATACTGCGAGTACCCACCCGATCACAAAGACCGCTGCGAGAACCAGACCCAGCTTATACTTCATATGCATCCTCCTTATGTTTGTGGAATCAATACCGGTGCCTCTTTTGCAACAAGTGTAATCGCGCACGGGCAATGCAGCAATAACTCCCTTGCATCATCAATAGGCATCCGAGGAAGCTTCAGGCTGCTTGACAACGGTCGAACGCCCCCATACATTCCATAAGTGTCCGGGCTTCAGGCACTCGGAAAACTATCGCTCCAATGAAGGAGGAGGTTCATGTTGCGAGCAAAAGGTCTTCTTTCCGCAGCCGTAATTGCATCTCTTATGTTTGTCGGTCCGATCCCTCATTGTTTGTCGCAGGAGGGACCGGATACCGTTAAAGGTTCTCAGGGGCAGGAGACGACCCGTCCGCAGCGTCTGAAGGCAAGGCCGGAGCGTTATCCGAAAGCGCTTGCAGGACTCGAGGTTATCGCCGATCTGACCGCGACCCCTGCGGTGTATAATGGAAAATGTCCTCCCACTATTACATTCAAAGGGAAGATCGGGGTGAACATTGCGACGATCATCCATTACAGGTTCGTTCGAAGTGACAATGTCAGATCGCAACCGGGCGTGCTTGTCTTCGAGGAACCCGGGACCAAAGAAGTGACTGCAACCTGGCAGCTTGACGATGTAACACCCTCCACAGAATTCACCGGGTGGCAGGCGATCCAGATCAGCTACCCAGCGAAGGTCCAGTCGAATACGGCGTATTTCAGGGGGACATGCGAGGACGATGGGAAGTCTGTGGGCGAAAAGAACTGAGAAGTACCGGGCAGCCCCTGCTACCCAGCCCTTCAGGTTTGCTTGCTTGCCCGCTCCTTATTTTAAGGATCTCTTTTTCAAGAGCATGTATACAGCAGGGTAGATGGTGAGTTCGAGAACGGTAGACGTGATAAGGCCCCCTATAATCGGCGCGGCGATCCTCTTCATGATTTCCGACCCGATGCCCGTATCGAACATGACAAAAATGAGGCCCATATCGGTGGCGACGGTCATCAGTTTTGGCCGGAGCCGCTTTACCGCACCTTCCATAATGGCTTCGTGAAGGTCGGAGATGCTTTTCAGTTTCCCCTCCCTTTTTCGTCTTTCGTATGCGAGATCAAGATAGAGGAGCATGACGACCCCTGTCTCCGCATCAAGACCGGCAAGGGCGATGATGCCGACCCATACTGCCGTGCTCATGTGAAAGCCGAGAATATAGAGGAGCCAGAAGGAACCGACAAGAGAGAACGGGACGGCAAGGAGCACTATGGCTGTCTTCACGAAGGATCGTGTATTGAAGTACATGATGAGCACGACGAGGAGGAGCGTGAGGGGGACTATCAGCCAGAGATGCTTCTTCATCATCTCCAGATTGCGGTATTCCCCGCTCCATTCGATGCGGTAGCCCGGCGGCAGCTTCAGGGATGACAGCTTCTTTTTCGCCTCCTTGATGTAGCCGCCCGCATCGTCAGTGGCGTGGTCGATGTACACGTAAGCCGTCAGCATTCCGGCCTCGCTCTTGATCTGGGTCGGTCCCTTGACGATGCGGATGTCCGCCAGCTGTTCCAGAGGCAGCTGAGCCGATCCCCGGGACGTGACCTCCGTAAGGTCCGGCTGGCCCGCCGGTAGGGAAATCGGCACCAAAACCCGCTTCAGGGTGTCCGTGTCGCCCCTCAGTTCCCGGGCGTAACGGATATTCACAGGAAACCTCCCCCTTCCTTCCACGGTGGTCGTCACGTTGAGCCCGCCGACGGATGACTGGATTATCTCGTTCACGTCGTCGACCGTAAGATTGTAACGGGCCGCCTCTTCACGCCTGACCGCAATATCGAGGAAATAGCCCGTGTTTATCCTCTCTGCATACACGCTCCGGGTTGACGGGATTTGGCTGATCAGCTTTTCCAGGGCTATGCCGATTTCCTCGATCTGGTCGATTCGGGGGCCGAAGATCTTGATGCCCAACGGCGTCCGTATACCTGTCGACAGCATGTCTATCCTTGCCTTTATGGGGGCAGTAAATGCATTGGAGACGCCGGGCAGGGTGAGGGCCTCGTTCATCTCGGTCATCAGATCATCCACCGTTACCCCTTTTCGCCATTCGGAGCGTGGTTTCAGATTGACGATGGTTTCAAACATCTCCAGAGGAGCAGGGTCTGTCGCGGTCTCGGCGCGGCCTGCCTTGCCGAACACCTGAGCTACCTCCGGGATTTTCTTCAGCAGCTTGTCCTGAGTCTGGAGGAGTGATGAAGCCTCCGAGATGGACACACCGGGCGCAGTAACCGGCATATAGAACAGGGCGCCTTCATAGAGGGGCGGCATGAACTCGCTTCCGAGCTTGAGCACGGGATAGGCGGAGACAAGAATAAGGAGGGCCGCACCGATAATGACCGATTTCCGGTGACGAAGGCTGAAGCGCGCGACCGGTTCATACGTACGTTGCAACAGCCGGTTCAGAGGGTTGCTCTGCTCCGATCGTATTCGCCCTGTTATGAAGAGCGTCATAAGCGCCGGGGTGAGCGTGATGGCGAGGCCCGATGCGGCAAGCATGGCAAAGGTTTTTGCGAGGGCGAGGGGCCTGAACAGCCTGCCCGCCTGGCCCTGAAGGGTGAAGACCGGGAAGAAGGCTACGGTGATCACAAGCAGGGTAAGAAAAAGGGAAGGGCCTACCTCTTTTGCCGCGTCGATAATAATGTCGATGCGTTGACAGGCGGGGAGTTGTCGGATGCCTGCCCCGTGACCGGCCTCCTCAAGCCGTTTGTGGGCATTCTCCACCATGATGATCGAGGCGTCGACGAGGACGCCGATAGAGATCGCGATACCGCTGAGACTCATGATATTCGACGTGATATTAAGGTAATAGAGAAAGATGAAAGAGATGAGGATAGCCCCCGGAAGGGTGAGTATCACTACCAGGGCGCTGGGGAGATGGAAGAGAAAGACGGCGCAGACCACGCTCACGGCAATGAGGAGCTTTATGATCTCGTCCCACAATGTTCCCACTGCCTGGTGGACCAGGTCGGTCCTGTCGTAAGTGGTGACGACCTTGACGCCGTTGGGCAGGCTGGGGACCACGTCATTGTTGATCCGCTCCTTTACCCGGCCGATCACATCGAGCACATTCTCCCCGTACCTTATCACCACAATGCCGCCCGCAACCTCTCCTTTGCCGTCAAGGTCCGCCACGCCCCGCCGTATCTCGGGACCCAGTTGGATCCGGGCGATGTCCTTGAGAAGCACGGGGGTCCCTGTTCCGTCCGTGCCGATGGAGATTATCTCCAGATCATTCAAACTTTTGATATAACCGCGGCCTCTCACCACATATTCGGCCCCGGCAAATTCGACGACCCTTCCCTCCACGTCGTTGTTGCTTCTTCTGACGGATTGGATTACCTGGCTCAAGGGAATGCCATAGGACAGCAGCCGGTTGGGGTCTATGACGATCTGGTACTGCTTGACGAAACCGCCGACACTCGCAACCTGGGCAACACCCGGCACGCTTTCGACGGCAAGCTTGACATTGTAGTCCTGGAGGGTTCGAAGCTCGGAAAGGTCCCTCTCTCCCTTTTCGTCGATCAACGCGTAAGAGAACCCCCATCCGACACCGCTCGCATCCGGTCCGAGCACGGGATTCACGTCATCAGGGATTTTTCCTTTTACGGCCTGAAGATACTCGAGCACCCTGGTCCGAGCCCAGTATATGTCCGTCCCGTCCTTGAAGATAACGTAGATAAAGGAACTGCCGAGGAACGAGAACCCCCGCACCGCCTCAACTTTCGGTGCGGCAAGCAGGGTGGTGCTGATGGGATAGGTAATCTGGTCTTCTACCAGGTCGGGGCTTCTTCCGGGCCAGTCGGTGTAGACAATTACCTGGGTATCGCTCGTATCGGGGAGGGCATCGAGAGGACTGTTGCCGAGGGCCCAGTAACCCCAGCCGGTTATGACGAGGGACAAGAGGATCGCCACAAACCGGTTCCTTCCGCACCATTCTATTATTCTCGCGATCACTTGCTTACACCCCTCAGCTTGGCCTCAGAGTCGATGAGAAAGACGGCTGACGAGGCGACCTTCTCTCCGGCTTTTATGCCGCTCACGATTTCGACAACGCCGTCGGCGCGGTATCCTGTTTTGACTTCCCGGGCAACGAAATTGTCCTCCCCCACGTCAACGTACGCGAGCTGCCGCGTCCCGGTGTCGAGAATGGCGTTCTCCGGGACGGAGAGCCGGGAGCCAAGGTCCAGTTCCATTTCAACATTGGCGAACATCTGGGGCTTGAGGATCCCTTGAGGGTTGGGAATGACGAACCGAGCCTTTGCCGTCCTTGTCTGGCCGGAAAGGCTCGGGTAGATAAGGTCGACCTTGGACCGGAACTCTTTGTGGGGATAGTAGCTCAAGGTGATCCGCGCGGGTTGCCCTTCGCGCACGAAGGGAAGCTCGTACTCATAGATGTCGGCCAGGATCCATACCGAAGAGAGATCGACGATATCCACGATCTTGTCGCCCGGACCGACCCGTGATCCCTTAACGACCGGTTTCTGATACACATATCCGTCCACGGGGCTCTTGACCGTCAGCGTCCTGATCGCCTTCCTGCTTGTTTCCAACTCCTTTACCATCTCTTCAGGAATTTCCCACAGGGCGAGCTTCTGCTTTACCACGTCCACCATGGGGTCAAGGTCGTAGATGGTAAGCCTTCCAACCTGGTTGAACCTGTCCCCCAGGCTGAATTCCATGGTCCTTGTGGTGCGAAGGCCGAGATTGGGCTTCCATGTGATCAGGTTCAGATATTCGAGCTGGACAGATAGCAACTCAGGGCTGTAGATATCCGCAAGGGGCGCACCCTTTCTCACCCGCTTTCCCGTATAATCGGCATAAAGTCTCTCGATCCAGCCTTCCACCTTGATGCTCACCGTCGTGACCTTGCGTTCGTCGTACTCCACCCTGCCGGAAGTCCTGAGGGTCTTTTTGATCGGCTTTACTGCAGCCTCGACCGTTCGTATCCCCATCATGTGCCGTTTCTCGGCCGGGATCTCCACGGTCGCCGGCTGATCGGTAGGGACGCCTGTTACTTCGGGGCTCGTGTCCGCAGTCGTTGACGGTGTCTCTCCACGGGTGATGGCAGGCGGGGCGGCGTCCGTCCTGTGCCGTAATCCGAAATAGACCCCGATGGCGATCAGGACCAGAAAGAGACCGAGCACTGCTTTTGTTTTCATCAGAACCCCCCACGCACGTGCGATGTCTTGTCAGTTTGCATCATTATTGCCTTCGAGGATAGTTGCGCGATGTATTTCGGTCGGCCTGAAGCCGACAAGATCATTTCTTTTATGAGCCATAATTTCTGCCACCCGTTTTTTTTGTTCCGTCTTGTGTCTGCTCAGTTTTTCTCGTTACCTCACGTCGATGACGACCGTCATCCTGAGAAGCTTTCCTGCCACGATTCCCTTCACGATGATGTTCCATGGACCCCTCATGATCAGGTCCATGGTTGCCGTATATTCCGACCCTTTCAATGGTGCGGGGACCGTATAGTTCATGGGCGGCATGCCGGGCATGGGCGGCATGAAATAGTTGATCGATACGACAGCATTGCTGACCGGTCTTCCCGAGGCATCTTTGATCTCCACCTTCACGTCATTCCTGCCAAGGACCGGAGGGTTACGGGTGAGGACGGTACTCATGGAATACCCGTCTATTGTTCGCTTTATGACAAGGTCCCTTCCATGGGCCGGAGGGGCGAGGATCATCGTGCCGAGCAGCATGAAGAGAATTCCCAATTTCATAAGACACCGAGAGTCAAATCCGCCGTCGCCATTTTCCATATCGAAATAGCCGCGAACAGGGCATAACAAGCCATGGAAAAAACGGCCAGGTGCCCGGTCATGGTGTGAATAATAAGGGCAAGACTTTTTATGTGCCGGAAAGGCTGAAGCAATCCTGCTCCTATGCCGCAGATAATGCCTCCCATAAGAGAGATGTAGAGCACGTAGCCTACGTAGCCGTACTCCTTCTTGAGTATGCAGAAAGGGCAGTGGTGACTCGGAAGTTCGTAAAAGTAGAGTGATACGAACGAGAGTAAAGAGGCCGCACCTATGGGGAATGCGGCGAAAGCGCAGAAGGCGAACAGCCAGCCGCCTTTCCTCTTTATGAGAAAGACGGAGCCGGTAATAAGGAGCAACGCGAGGGTGACCAGGGAAAAAGCCATCATCGGGCCATGGGGAAGGGCGGCCATATCCCCGGGTATCGAGCTTTTATCGGCGCTGAAAAGACTGCCGCAGCACGAGGTGATAATGTTGGGCCTCATGGCGAGGAAGTACCCGGCCTGCAGTATCGATCCGGCAAGCGCGAAAGGTACGATAACCAGAAGGAGGATAAACTTCTTACGCTCAAGGGGGTAGTCGTATGCCCGGTTATCGGCGTGGTTCATCAGAAGCCACAGGCCGGCCAGGATACAGGTAATGATATTCAGAACGAACGCCGGGTAACCGTAGCCGTTCACGTTGAGGGTGCCCGCCGCACACATGGCACCCACAAACCGGCTGTGCAGGTCCTCTGCAGTATAGACGAACAGGAAGAGGGAGATGATCTGGAGCATGAAGACCCACACAAGGAGGCTCGATATCAGGTACGTGCGCCTTTCCAGCACAAGCTGGCGATCGCTGCCGCTCGATATATCCCATTGCCTCAGGATCGTGACGCCGAAGAAAGCAGCGTACAGGACCATTGCGCCCACAAGACCGGATGAGAGGAGAAGGGCAACGACGGCGGGCTGGACGATCATACCGCGTGTCCGATGACCCTGCCGTTGCGGACCGTCACGATGTCGGAGACTACGGACGATTCGCACACGAGCGGATCGTGGCTGGCTATGATAGCCGTCTTGCCCATGCCCTTGAGATCCGATACGATGAGCATGAATTCGTGCGATAGCGCCGTGTCCAGATGGGCCGTGGGTTCGTCGGCGATGATGACGGGCGGATCGTTCATGAGCGCACGGGCAATGGCGATCCTCTGTGCTTCCCCGCCCGAGAGCCATTCGACCTTGGCCGATGCCCGGTGGGATATGGAAAGGGTTTCCATGATGTCTATAGCCCTCTTTCTCATGACGCCGAGGGGCTCCCCGAGCGGGTAGGCAGGGAGCATCACATTTTCGAGGGCCGAGAGACCTCTCACGAGATGGAACTGCTGAAAGACAAAGCCGAAGGTCTTTCTCCGTATCCCGGTAAGGAAGCGCTCGGGCAGGCTCGTTACTTCGAGATCGGACGGCTCCCCGTTTTCCGGTGCACCGCTGCCAAAGGGGAAGCCCGGTATGCCTCCGTTGAGACGAAGCTTGATGCGTCCCGATGTGGGCCTAACCATGCAGCCGATCAGGGAGAGAAGGGTGGTCTTTCCCGACCCGCTCGGCCCTTGCAGCACCGTGACGCGATTCTCCTGAAGAGTCAGGTTCACACCGTCGACTGCCGTATACTCGTTCGGCTGTTCCATGTTGAAGGTCTTCTTCACGTTTGCCAGATGGATCATGATCACGCTCTCATTACGGAATCCGGGTCTACGATGGATGCCCGCCAGGAAGGGACGATGGTCGCAACGATATAGGGAACGACCGTGAGAAGAAAGAGTATCGCGATCTCGTAGGTGTTGATGAAGGGGCTGAGCCTGAAATCGGGGTACAGGACCGACCAGCCTTTCAATGCCTGATTGAAAAGAGGCGCGGAGGCGAAAAAGACGTAGATATAGGCGATAACGGTGCCAAAGAGAAAGGCGGTCAATGAAATAGATATGGCTTCCCATGCCTTCATCAGAATCACGTCACCCGTCTCCCAGCCTATGGCCTTCAGCACACCTATCTCTCTCCGTTCCTCCGCACTCAGCCCCGACGCCTTCTCGAAAGCGAAGATCACGAAGGAGAGCAGGCCGACTGCGAGAATGACGACTATCATCCCGCTTCGCCAGTCAAAGACGGCATCGTAGGTTCTCGCAATCTCGTCCCGAAGGATGGGCCTGGTGTCGGGAAAAGCAACCGCTATCTTTCCTGCGACCGTGGCCGCCTCCCGGGGATTCCTTACCTGCACGACCAGGTCGGTGGCCAGCCCCTTATCGATGCCGAAGAAGGCGCGGAAATCCTCTGGAGAAACGAGAATGAGATCGGCAGCAACAAGCTCGGTGGAGGCAGGGAGGACCTCTTTCACCTCGAAGCTGAACATGCTTCCGTCATGGCTGCGCAATACGAGCGCATCCCCTTCGGCAATATGAAGGGTCCTCGAGACGCCGGCGCCAAGGGCGGCGCTTCCCTCCTGAAGGCGCGGTTCTTCGCGAGTCATGACTGTATAGTTGGCGCCGTCCATGAAATAGTATCCCCACAGCCGTTCCTTCACGGAGACTACTCCCCTGATGGTTAGAATACGTTCTCCGTAGCCGGTGGGTATCATGTCGTGCCTGCCCATGACCTGACGCTGGACGACTATCTCGGGGGCTTCCTCGAGGACCGTCCGGGCTTCGTTCTTCAATGCCCCTGTGAAGAAAGAGACCGAAGCGAGAAGCATTACCACGCACGTGTAGACAACGAGGAGGGCGAGGTTTTTTCCTCTCCGCCTGTTCAAACCGGCCAGGGTGAAGTTAATGATGTTCCGCTGCCTGTCAATCCACCTTTTCATGCGAAAACCTTATCTTTTTAGGTGGCAGGGCGAACGAGCCGGCAGGGAAGTGCTCCAGGGACAGGGGGTGGTCCTGGAAGGCGGAATGGAGATCGGCCTGCGATAAATGGCGTGTGTACCGCGCTTCGGTAAAGAGACAAAGGTCGGTAAGCAAAAGGCCTCTCACTGCGGCCGTTCCAGCCTCCCTGTGGGCACGGCTCAAATTGTTCCGGAGGCATGCATCGAGAAACAGGAGCCCCAGGAGAAGGGACCCGAGCCCGAGACCGAGGACGAGAAGGTCTGCCCTCCTGACCTGTCCGCGCCCTTTCACCATACTGATCCGGGCGCTTCTCTTCATGAATCGAGTTCCTTCAAGAATGCCTGGGTAACTTCATTGAACCTCAGGATCCGTTTCCCCCGGTGATCCTTGAAAAATTCTTCGGCGTCGGACCGCTTTTTGAACGGCACCGGTTCCCTGCCCATCGGTCCGTAGACATCGCTTCCAACTACATAAAACGCCTCCCTGCCGTCAGTTGGGGTGAGGGAGTAATAGTCCGTAACCCTTATCCCGACGACATCAGAGGTGTTACGCGATCGCCCGTACCGTCTGGAGTCGAGATAGTACTTGAACATATCCTTTGCGCCGTCAAAGAAGACCCGGGATTTGTCGCGAAAAAGCATTACGGCCGTCCAGTCGGGGTATTTGGCCACGAACATGCCGCACACAGGACATTTGTCCCGGCTGGAGGGCTGAAGCACATCTGGTTCGGCCGAAGCTGCTGACGAAAGGCATATGCAGAAGGTGACGAGAATGACAAGAAAGATCTGACCGAGGGGTCTTTGATGAACCTGCCTGCCGTTTGGCGACGATCCTTTCATATATGCAGCCTCCCTTCCTTCGAGATTCCCGAAATAAATGTGCGTGATCTTGCTTCACCGGAAGATAATACGCGGGAGACCCTGATGCACGCGTTGTTCGCACGAATTTTTTGCCCAAAGTCCAGAATGCCGGTTTGTCACAAAAAACACTACAACACAATTGTCGTTTTCGCGACGGTCCGCGACGGCTCCGACCATTACCATCAAGAGAGTATCCAAAGTACTCGTAACAGAGAGGCTAGAGGATGCCGAACCGGCATATGCAGGAAATCAGGGAGCAGGAGCGGGCCTCGCTGTCGCGCGAGCTTCACGATGAATTGGGGCAGGCGCTGTGTGTCGCAAGGATGGACCTGCGATGGATAGAGAAAAGGCTGCCAAAGGAGTTGAGCCACATTATGGAGAGAATAGGGAAACTCGTCGACACGGTCGACAACGCCATCGCTGCTGTCCAGAATATCTCAACTGCCCTGAGACATCCGGCGCCGGCGCACCCCGGTCTTTGCGAATCCATCCGGCGCCTCGCGAAGAGCTTCGAAGAGAGCACGGAAATCGAGTGCGAGATCATCACTGAGCCGAAAACGATCGCCATGGAGGAAGAGATTTGCGGTCATGTCTTCGGGATCTTTCGGGAAGCGCTCACTAACATCGCCCGCCACGCACGGGCAAAAAAGGTTACGGTTCGGGCCAGGAGACAGACGAACGAATTCCTCATGGTATTGTCGGACGACGGGAGGGGGATCAGGAAACACGAGATCACCGATCCCCGGTCTCTTGGATTGATAGGCATGGGTGAACGGGCAGGCGCGATAGGGGCACAATTGACCATTGCCGGAGTTCCGGGAAAAGGTACAACGGTTACCCTCACCGTTCCATTGAAACAACCGGACGTGAAATCGCGGGTAGAGGGACTATTGAGAAAAGATAGCGACAGGAGAACAATCGATGCTTCGTGTTATTATCGCTGACGACCACCCGATAGTGCTTAGAGGTTTAGGGGAAGTCATACTGGAGGCCTTTCAGGATGCGGTCATTGACGAGGCCTCCACCGCTGAGAAGACGATCAGCATGATCAAGGAAAACGATTACGACCTCGTTGTTCTCGATATTGCCCTTCCTGACAACCACGGTCTTGAAGTACTGATGGAAATCAAGAAACATAAACGGGATTTGCCGGTTCTTATTCTGAGTATGTATCCCGAAGAACAATACGCGGTGCAGGCAATCAAGGCCGGGAGTCATGGCTACGTGAGTAAGCGAAGCGCTTCCGATGAGCTTGTGCTGGCAGTTCGCAAGATCCTGGCGGGGAAGAGATACATCAGCCCGGCTTTCGCAGAGGAAATGTTGTTCAACGCCGAATTGGATGCTGAGAAGAGAGGACATGAACGGCTCTCGAAGCGAGAATTTCAGATTGCATGTATGATCGGCAAAGGGAAGACTATCAAGGAAATCAGTCAGGCGCTGCAGTTGAGCGTGAACACCGTGAGGACTTACCGGGTGCGAATTCTGAGGAAGATAGGCGCCAAAGGCACCAATGACCTCATCCGCTATACGGTAAAGCACGGCCTGGTAGAGTAGCAGCAAAGGACCTGGCCACTTTTTTCTGTTTCATAAACACCGCACAACTATCCCATCCTTGCGGCATCACCATGAGGTATACGGATTCGCCAAAATTTCCTGCAAAGGGGAGAAGCAACAATTATATTTCCTGATAAAATGTAAATTACGAAATTCCCATGTCACGCGCTGAAAGAGGAGACTTATTATGCTTCGTGTCATTATCGCCGATGACCACCCCGTTGTGTTGATAGGCCTCAGGGAAATCATCAAGGATAGCTTTCACGACGTTACCGTCGACGAGACCCGCAGAGGATATGAGGCTATCAGCAGGATTCAGAACAATCGGTACGACGCTGCAATTCTCGATATCGCACTGCCGGACATCAGCGGTCTTGACGCGGTAAGAGAGATCAAGAAGAGAAAGCCGAAACTTCCGGTCCTTGTCATGAGCATGCATCCCGATGAGCATTACGCCCTGCGTGCTATAAGGGCGGGAGGACAAGGCTACGTGTCAAAAAGAAGCTCCGTAAGTGAATTTGTGCAGGCCCTGCAGAAGATTCTGGCCGGTAAAAGGTATGTGAACCCCACATTCGCCGAACAGGTGCTGTTCGAGGTGGAGTCGGATGCCGAAAGGCCGCCTCATGAGAGACTGTCTAATCGAGAGCTGCAGGTGGCGTGCATGATCGGCAGGGGAAAGACGATCAAACAAATCACCGAGGAGCTCCACCTCAGCATGAATACGATCAGAACATATCGCGCAAGGGTCATGGAGAAGATGGGTGTCAAGGCAACCAGCGAACTTATCCGTTATGCCATGAAGCATTCCCTTGTCGAATAGGTTCGCTGTCTGATGACATTCGTTTAACATTCGTTCACCAGTATCAAATTTTGCAGCAAAAAGAAAGGATGGGCGGAGACACTTGCTGTCCCCGCCCATCCATCCGATGGTACGCTATTTTATATCACTACATGGCTCCTGCGAAAGTCCAGACTGTGGGGACAGTACCCAGAGAGGCAGTACCCGTCACCGCCCCGTTGGTCAAGTACCAGATAACCGTGTCGCCATTCGTTGAGTTCCTCCAGAGGATGTCACGGTTCACGTCATTGTTGAAGTCTCCCGTTGCAGCGACCGACCACCCGGCGGCAATCGTGTTCAACGCCGCAGTACCGGTAACTGCTCCGCCGCTTAAATACCAAATCACGGTGTTGCCCGTCGTGCCGTTTGTCCAGAGGATATCGGGCTTGCCGTCATTGTTGAAATCGGCTGCTGCAGCAACCGACCAGGTGGTAGGCACGATGCCGAGAGAAGCGCTTCCCGTGACCGCCCCGTTGTTCACGTACCAGATTACGTTGTCGCCATTGGTCGTGTTCCTCAGTAAGAGGTCCGGCTTCCCGTCACCGCTAAAATCGGCTGTGGCGGCAACCGTCCAGACAGTGGACAGGATTCCCAGTGATGCAGTGCCGGTTACCGTGCCATTGCTCAGATACCAGATAACCGTATCGCCGTTGGCCGTGTTCCTCCAGAGAATGTCCGGCTTGCCGTCAAAATTGAAGTCTGCTGTGGCCATAACCGCCCAGTCCAGGGGGACCACGCCAAGGGAAGCACTGCCCGTCTGCGTTGCGTTGCTTACATACCAGATAACCGTATCGCCGTTGGCCGTGTTCCTCCAGAGAATGTCCGGTTCGCCGTCAGTATTGAAATCAGCCCTGCCCGCGATCGTCCAGGACGTAGGGATCACCCCCAGAGAGGCGCTGTCGGTCATTGTTGCACCATCCATATTCCACCTGACCGTATCGCCGGTCGTGCTGTGCCTCCATAGAATGTTTGTTACCGCATTGGGGTTCAGGATTGTAGGCCGCATCATGTCATTTTCTTCGTGGCTCAGGATGTGGCAATGCCATGTATACTCGTGCCCGAAGTTGGTCAGCTGATTCGTCTGAGGCGTCGCGAGGTTGCCTCCTGTTGTTGTATCGACTTGCGAGAAACCCATTGTGGAGCCAAGAGGCGTCATCGGGTTGAGCGGACGAATGCTGTTGGGCAGTGAGAACGGTACCCTCGGCGCGGACGGTCTCAACGCAACGATCGTGTCTTCCAATGGTGCTATTCTCACCGTATCTTTCCAACCCAGCTCGTTCGGATCGGGCAGCCTGATAAAGCCGTCCCAGCCGACCCGGTTCAGCACCTGCACATCAAAGAGATGGAAGTGAATGGGGTGGGTGTCCACGCCGTTATGGGTGATCTTCCAGACCTGGATCTCCCCGTGTTTCACCTTTTCTGTCGCCGGGTCAACAAAGTTCTGGAGGATGAAATTCTGGATCGCCGCGTTGGTGAAAGGCAATTCGAGCCCCAGCTTTGCGCTCATCCGTCCGTAATCATCGAAAGTTTCCCCCATCTCGTCGTGAACGGCCTTGGTCTTCATGACGAAGTTGGTCATGATCGACCCGTCGACCTTCTGAAAGCTGATTGCCGAGTCAGAGATCCTGGAAATCCCCCAGTTGGGCCAGGTCGAGGGGAATGTGGTGTGGTAGGTGGAATCATAGGCCGACTGCCCGACGACGACGGGTTCCTGAGAAGAGGCAAAAGCACCAGGGGTTGTCCCGTTCGAAGCAAAGGCAGTCTGCAACGCGGCAAAATGCGTGGCGTTGTAATCGTTCGCCGGCGCAGACCCGCCTGATCCGGCAATTTTGATCTGCATTACCGTTCGGATGTTGGGTCCGACACCCGGTGGAATCGCGGTGTAGCCGCCCATGTCGGTCCGATCCGGAGCCCCGGTGTAGTAGTCATAGTGAGGGTCGAGCGCCGGGAAGGCCGTGGGAGCGTCGTTATAGAGGATGAGGGTTTGGCCGGCATACTGCGAGAAGTCGACGATAACGTCTGCCCGTTCTGCCGGGCCGAGGAAGAGCGTTCCTCCGCCTTCCGATTGTTGAAGGACGTTGCCCACGTTGAACATCGTCGGATCAAGATTCCAGGCAACCGGCTGATTGGGAAGCACTACCGGAGCAGGAAGGAAGCCGCCCTCGGTACCGATCTGAACGAATGCCGGCCCTCTTGTGGCCGGGTCAGGGACTCCTCCTTCCCTGCCGTCTGTCGGCCACATGGCGGGAAAACCAGAGGTCGGTACTGCGGGGACCATGCCGACCTCGGTCAGCGACGTATAGACTGCTGCCGTTGCCGCAGCACCCGTTCCCCCGCCTCCGGAAATAGTCACGGTAGGGGCGGCGGAATAGCCGCTTCCCACCGTAAGCAGGTTTATCGCAATAACCTGGCCCAGGGTGGGGCTCCCGGCCTCCAGGTCTACCACTGCCTCTGCCGTTGCACCTGTGCCAGCGCCGGTAATGGTCACGGTAGGAGCCGAGGTGTAACCCGAGCCTCCGTTAGTAACGGTAATGCTGCTCACGATAGGGGTCGCCCTGTATAGTTGCAGGTTGAGAAACCTGTCGTGGGATGCGTTGAGGATACGGAAGCGGTAGGGTTGGGCCTGAACGGTGGTTGTCGGGTAAGCCGTTCCGTTGACCATCATCGTATCCAGAAAGGCCTCTGCACCCCATGATGGATGAGGCGTGCCGGGCATCTGCGGGGGCTGTAAAGGGGAATAGTTGCTATGAGCCGGGTTGGCGTAAGGGTTGGTTACCGGTCCGTTAGTGATGCAAAAAGGTGGAACAGCGCCTGCAGATGACCCGCATATCGGGGTTGCAGGGAAAAACCAGGGACCATAGTGCCAACGGCCCATTACGTTCATTCCGCTTAAATCGGGGTTAAAGGGGTTCTGGGCCGGCATGTAAACATGAGGCCACCAGAGGTCACCGGTGACCGGGGTACCCACCGGCTTTCCGGGAGTTGATCCCCACGCCCAGGTAGGATCCGTAGTGCCTATTGTTGCGGCGTTCACGAATGTCTTGTCCTGTATTACGAGAGGTATTTCCGCGGAAGGGATTGTTCCGGCAGTGTAGGTGCGTCCGTTAATGGTCCCTCCATCGCGCAAGGCCAATTCCATCGGGTCCCGCAACAGGTATCCCGCAGCCTCACCGGCATACACGTTGAGGCGGGTAATACCCCAGGCATGGTCGTGATAGAACATCAGTCTCGCACTCTGCTGGTTAGTCCAGTAGAAGGTTTGAGAACCGGGGCCAGGGTTGTTTGTCGCCCCTGCAACGGCACATGTCGGTTTGCCGGCGCATGCTGCTATCGTTGCCCCTGCGGGGGTAAACCACATGTCGGGCACGTAGGATACGCTCACGCCCTTGGGGTAGGGAGTGGCCTCACCGGCCGGGGTGATCCACTGATGGGCCGTACCGTCGCTGATCCAGGGAGACTTTCCGCCGTGAAGGTGGAGGGTTGCCCGGTTTTGGGTAAACATTCCCGTGACGCTCGCAGTGGAAGCTTTTGTCTCGGGATTGTAGTTGATCTCAAATTCGCCCGATCCCATGATACTCGTGTCAACCGGGAGAAAGAGGTTACCGCCGGTTCCTGTGGGTAAGTTGTTGGTGAATTTGACGCGAACCGGCCGGTCCTTCTGGGCAATGATCAGAGGGCCGAGATAACGGGGCGTCAAGAGCGCGGCACCCCCGTTTGTCTGTCGATAGCCGCGAAGCTTCGTGCCCCCGCTCGTGGCCAGCATCTTGTTGGCGTTGTTCAATGCAGGAAAGAATGAATGCAGTCTCTCGCGGTATTCGACCAATTCGATTTCGTAGTAGTCCGATCCCGGATAGGTTGTCTGATCGGGAACAGCGACCGGGATGCATTGCCCCAATCCATTGGTGCCCCCAGCGGTACCGCAGATTCCGGGGAGCCCGTCAACAAATTTCGGGAGGGGCGGGCTGTTGGCCCAGTTCGCCGTCAGAAAATAATCCGGGACGTAATACCCGTTGGCGCCAACATCGAGCGCCGCCTCCGCACAGCGCGGGCCGATTGCCAGGGAAAGGGCGGCCAGAGCCAAAAGCAAAGTCGCGACTGTCATAGATTTTCGCCTTTTCATAGTCTGTCTCCTCCTGTAAGATGAGTTTTGCATTTTTTGCCGTTCACCGGAAAAAGCCACGTTACAAAAATACGACGGAGACTTTGGCGTTTTCCGTAGCGGGAATGATGATTATTGTGTAGCGGTCTTGCGGAATGAGCCTGTCATGACATTGTATGACGCAGCACGGGCGGGCTTCGCCTGGTTGACGGGCGCAGGGAATCGGCGCCCCTTTTCCTCATCGTGTATTAAATCTATAGTGAATTAAGGGATTGAACCGAAAAGAGAGAAAAAGGCCGGGAAGGAAACAGGCTGAGGGAGAAGGGTCCCGCCTCAGCCTTACGCGAACGAGACTTTTAATGATGGGTGGGTGTTACCGAACCTCCCCCTCCACCTCCACCTCCTCCACCGCCTGCGATACCTGCGGCTAATGCGGCGCCCGCGAGGGCTGCCCCCGCTGCGATTGTCCCGGCGCCTATTCCTGCCGTCGCTCCAACTCCTGCAGCGGAACCTGCGGCTCCTGCGGCTCCTGCGGCAGAACTGGCAGCCCCGGGCGCAGAGCCCGCCTTGCCGGTGGCAGCGGCACCCGATTCGATGCCCTGGGCAAGCAGTTGAAAAGGAGTTGCCATACCAAGGAGCGCGACCAGAAGACAACAAGTAATTTTGCCCATTATAACCTCCATTTTTAAATGCAATCCCGATAATCAGCCGGTGTTCCCGTATGCCGGGAATGTAATTGTCCGAGTTTTGTTTGTCAACGTGCTTCCCTCAGGTCCTCCGGCACGGTATCATACAAAACGATGACAAAACAATCACTGTTTTCACGACAGCAGCCGTCACCTTGGGGATATACCGTACCTATGAATCGTCCGTGGCCTCATGCGTTTATTTCATTTCAGCGACTCAGCCAGCTATTCCGGTGGCGGTAGCCTGCCCTGATCCAGGAAGACCTTCATTCTTTACCCTGACCCTTTGCGTTTGAACACGACAGCAACAACGGTAAAAATGGCACGGCAGCAACTACAATCGGGGAAGGCACCGAACCTCAAGGTCAATACCACGGCCGCCCTTGTTGGAAAGACCTGGACCATGGCCTTCGGCATCGTAGTGATTCCGTTCTATATCAAATATCTGGGTGTCGAATCGTACGGCCTCATCGGATTATCCGCATCCCTGCAAGCGGTCTTTTCATTGCTTGATTTCGGTATCGGGGCAGCGCTTACCAGGGAAATGGCGCGCCTGTCCATAGGGAAGGAAGGCGTCAGGGCCCGCAGGAACATTCTCAGAACCCTGGAGGTTTTGTATTGTCTGATATTCTTCATTGTCGGGACCGCCATTATTGTACTTTCTTCCTATATTGCCGCCAACTGGGTCAATCCTGTGACCCTCTCCCTTCAGTCTGTTACCGATTCGCTGCGCCTCATAGGCATATCGATTGCCCTGCAGTCGGTCATGGGGTTTTATCAGGGAGGTCTCGCAGGCTTGCAGCGGCAGGTGTTTGTCAGCTTCACTCTCGTCGCCGTCACCACGGCGCGCGGCATCGGCGCCCTTCTGATACTGGCGTTTGTCACCCGGAGGATAGAGGCCTTCTTTCTTTGGCAGATCGTCCCGTTGGCAATGGGCGCAATGGGTTCGAGGTGCTATATCTGGCATGTCCTTCCTCATGATCAGGCCCCGCAATTCGACCGCAAGGCGATAAGATCGTGCTGGAAATTCGCGTT
Source organism: Syntrophorhabdaceae bacterium PtaU1.Bin034 (assembly GCA_002067405.1). Next base: position 39,474 of record MVRP01000002.1, read on the forward strand.
TGGGTGGGGAGCCAATTCCATAGCCCTCGCTCTCTTTTCCCAGGCGGATAAACTGATCTTGAGCAGGTTTCTCACCCTCGATAACCTCGGTTACTACTCCCTGGCGCAGACGGTTGCCGGTCCTGTTGCGGCGGTGACGAATTCGGTCGGGACATCGGTCTTTCCGCGGTTCACGCAGCTGGCCTCCCGGGGCAGTCTCATGGAACTGAGAAACATTTACCATAAGGCGAATCAATGCCTCATACTCCTGGTTGCGCCCTTCGCGGTCGTGGTATCGGTATTCTCTTTCGATATTCTCTCCATTGTTACAGGCAGCCAGGCCGTGGCCCACAACGCAAGCATGCCGCTAAAGCTTATCGTTCTCGGTGCCATGTTTTCAGCCCTCATAACTTTGCCCAACTACCTTCAATTGGCTTACGGATACTTCAGACTTATCCTGGGAAGCCTCCTGGCCCTGAGCGCGACGTATCTGCCCTTGTTGATCTACATGGTAAAAAGTTACAAGACGGACGGAGCTGCCCTCAGCTGGCTCATCATCAATTTCTGTTTCCTCTTCTCCGTGCCGCTCATGCACAGGAACTTTCTGCGGGGCGAGCTCCGGGAATGGCTGGTCAGGGACACCATGGCACCCCTGTTCTCTGCCGGCGTGTGCGGCGCGGTAATCGGCTATGTTTATCCATTCACCGGCGCCTATCCTGCCGGACTCATCCCCATCGCGCTTTCGTATTGCCTGATCCTGTTCGTCACGGCCGGTTCTCTCAACGAGGTCAGGTCAGGAATTCGGAGCCTCCGTCCTGTTTTCTCAAACGAACAGAGGTACGTATGATAGGTTTGCTTCCGAGAATCTTCATGAAGCTCGGGCTGGGGTACAGATCGATAAGCTCGAAGGTCAAAGGAGACGTACGGTTGACGAGACCGGTCTATATCGATAAGGAAAGCGAGATAATTGCCGGTGCCCGCGACGCCGTTTCTATCGGAGCCCATACGTACATCCACCGAGGGGCTTTGATCCATACCTATGGAGGATCGATAACGATAGGCTCCGGAGTAAGCATAAACCCGTACTGTGTGATTTACGGTCACGGTGGCCTGGAGATCGGAAACAATGTCATGATAGCGACGCACTGTGTGATCATTCCGGCGAATCACCGCTTCGAGCGCCTTGACGTTCCCATGAGCCTTCAGGGTATGAGTTGCAGGGGCATTACCATCGAAGACGATGTCTGGCTGGGAGCACGGGTCACCGTCCTGGACGGGGTCACGATAGGCAGGGGGGCGGTAATAGGGGCGGGCAGTGTCGTGAACAGGAGCATACCGGCATACGCAATCGCTGCCGGCGTTCCTGCCAGGGTGCGGGGATCGAGATTGAAGCACGGTGATCGGGGGTAGCGTGGAAACATCAGTCGGGATCACCTGTCCGCTATGCAGCCGGAATATAGGCATGGATTTCTCTCGGGCCGTTCATAGATCACTCGATGACGGCACGGAATACAAGCTCTATCTGTGTGGTAGCTGCCTGATCGAATTCTGGCATCCCATGAAACTTATGCCCGAGTTTTACGAACATGCGAGGCTCGGGATATACGACGATATTCATCAGGGCCTGAAGAGAATCCCGCCCCATTGCCTCAACTTTTTTGAGCATATGCCGTTCACCGCGGGCAATCTGCTGGACGTGGGATGCGGGGACGGGGTCTTTTTGAGCGCGGTTACCGCCGGCGACAAGTACCGTTTCGACGCGTTCGGTCTCGACTTCGACCCCAAGAGCGTAGAGGCGGCGCGATCAAGGCGCGGGCTCACCCATGTTTACGCACTATCGCTTGAGGAGTTTCACGATCATTCGGCTCGGAATAGCCTCTTTTTCGACGTCATCACGTTTTTTGACGTCCTCGAACACCAGGATAACCCAAAATCATTCATCGAGACGGTAAAGGCGCTCTTGTCGCCAAAAGGGGGCTACATTGCCGGAAGCGTGCCGAATGCACACCGGCTCTTTTCACGATATGACAGGAAGATGTCGGAAATCGATTTTCCGCCCCATCACTTCCTGTACTTCAACGGGAGTTCCCTGGCTGGTCTCCTCAGGAGGGAAGGTTTTCGCGATATCAGGGTCTTGCCGGTACGGTTGGGTTTTTCAGACCTTACCGTCCTTCTCGAGCGGATGTGTCTGGGAAGGATTTCAGGCCTCTTGAGACGCAAGATCACCGGGGTGCGGCCGGCGGCGCAGGAAGGAGAGACAGAAAATCCTGCCGCGGTATATTGCGGCGGAACGATAAAAATCATGAAGCAGTTGAGAAACGCGTTCTTTGCCCCCCTGGCAGCCGCCCTGTTCCATGCCTACAACCGGCGCGGTCCTCAGCTTTACTTCCAGGCCCGTCTGCCCGCCCGCCAGGGTGTTTAACAGGTCAAACCACATGTGCGGCATTTACGGAGAAGTGACATTTTCGGAACCCGTTGACCCCCGCTCCCTGCGGGTCCATGGCGACCGCCTCGCCCACCGCGGCCCGGATGACAGCGGTGCATGGATATCGGCGTGCGGCCGGGTCGGCCTCGCCCACCGCCGCCTTTCCATTATCGATCTTACCGATACCGGACATCAGCCCATGTCAAGTGAGGATGGCCGCTGCACCATCGTCTACAACGGCGAGGTCTATAATTTCGGCGGGTTGAGGCGAGAACTGGAGAAGACCGGTTGCCGGTTCACAGGACGGAGCGACACAGAGGTGGTTCTTGCGGCGTATCGCGTATGGGGCGAGGAATGCGTCACGCGCTTCAATGGGATGTTTGCGCTCGCGATCTATGACAAGGGGACAAAAGATCAGCCTCCTTCCCTGTTTCTGGCGAGAGACCGGGCCGGCAAAAAACCGCTTTATTATCTCCACGGGACACGCTCATTCCGGTTCGCTTCCGAGTTGAAGGCCCTCAACGCCAAATCAGGTATCGACGCCCGGGCGCTCAACTACTACCTGGCCCTCGGTTATGTCCCCCAAGACCTCTGTCTCGCCCTTGGCGTAAAGAAGCTTCCTCCGGCGTGCGCTGCCCGGCTCGATCTGCACGATCATAGCCTGAGGGTGTGGCGCTACTGGCAGCTCCCTGACTCTGCTCCTGATAAGGACGAGGCTGACGGCGACGAAATAGCCGATCAGGTTCAATCCCTTCTCGACGATGCTGTTTCTCTTCGCCTGATCAGCGATGTCCCGGTGGGCGTTCTTCTTTCCGGTGGGCTCGATTCGAGCCTGATTCTCGCTTCCGCAGCCCGGCAGTCTTCTCTTCCTGTCAAGACCTTCACCATTTCTCTGCCCGGCTCACGCCTTGACGAATCGGCTTCTGCCCGCTCCGTGGCCGACTACTATGGCACGGAGCACCACGTGCTGGAAGCGAGCACCCCATCGATGGCGGTCATTGATGAGATGACGCCGTTTGTGGACGAGCCCCTGGGCGATTCGTCGATACTCCCGAGCTTCATGATATCCCGCCTCGCCAGGCGTCACGTGACCGTGGCACTCGGAGGCGACGGAGGAGACGAGCTTTTCGGCGGATACACCGGTTATGCGAGGAGTCTCATTGATCAGGCACGGATCGGCCGGCTTCCGGGCAGTCTTCTTAAGGCCGTCTCAATGGCCGCTGCAAGGCTGCCGGCCGGACTGCGGGGACGAAACAGAGTGCGTTCGCTCAAAGAAGGGGCTTTGAGGCAGATAATCTGGGATACCCCTTTTTTCGACGTAACGCTCAGGTGCCGCATCATGAACAGGATGTACGCGGAGAGCCTCGACTCTGAGATGGAAGCACCGGAACGCCTGCTGGCACGCCTCTTCGATTCAGGCAAAGATACGGTTGATTCCATGACGAGGATGCATTTCGGCAGCATCCTTCCCGATGATTTTCTCGTCAAAGTGGACCGGGCCGCCATGGCCCACGGTCTGGAGATGCGCACCCCCTTCCTCGATTACCGGCTTGTGGAATTTGCCTTTTCCGCCATTCCTTCGCGCTGGAAGGTCGCGGGTCGGGAATCGAGGCGCGTCCAGAGAATTCTCGCCCGCAGGAGACTTCCTCACGATCTCGACACCGGGAGGAAGCAAGGCTTCTCCGTACCCCTCGACGACTGGTTGCGGACCGACCGGTGCGACACGGTGAGGGAATGGAGTGCGTACCTGCCCCCATGCATCAACCGCAAGGAAATCGATGACCTGATACAGGGGGAGATGAAAGGGAGGGCGAACGGCTCACGCCTCTTCGCACTCCTGATGCTCGCCATTGCCGCCAGGAACAACGGATGGGAAAACAATGCACCCTAAATTGTCCGTATGCATACCCGCATACAACCGCCCCGAGATGCTTCCGCCCCTTCTCGAATCTATCCTGAGCCAGGACTATGATGACTACGAAGTCGTCATATGCGAGGACAAATCGCCCGGAAGGGAGCATATCCGGGCCTTGGTCAAAGGATACAAGGGAAGATATCCGGGCCGCATCGCCTACTACGAAAACGAAGAAAATCTCGGTTACGACGGGAATCTGCGCCGCCTGATCGACAGGGCGACAGGGCAGTACTGTTTTTTCATGGGAAACGACGACATGATCTGCCCCGGAGCCCTCAAGACAGTCGCGTCGGCGCTCGACCGACACCCTGATATCGGCGTCGTCCTGAGAAGTTACGCCTCCTTCGACGATGATCCGGGGCAGATCGATCAGGTGTACCGGTACTTCGACCGGGAAATCTTCTTTCCTGCCGGGCCTCGGACCATCGCCACCTTTTATCGCCGCTCCGTGGTGATCCCCGGTGTGGTGATCCATCGCGGCGCTGCCCGCCGCCTCGCAACGGATCGTTTCGACGGCACCCTGCTTTATCAGCTTTATCTGGTGGCCAACATACTGGTCGACATGAACGGCCTTTTCCTTCCCGAGATTATTGTGCTTTACCGGAACGGGGGGACACCGGAATTCGGCAACAGCGAAAAGGAAAAGGGAAAGTTCGTTCCCCATGATCAGACGCCTGATTCCTCGGTCCATTTTATGAAAGGCATGATCGATATCGCGGCATGGGTCGAAAAGAGCCGCAACATACCAATATACGCACCGATCCTGCGGGATATCAGCAACTATTCCTATCCCATCCTGGCCATCCAGGCGCACCGCCCGTTACCGGTATTTGTGCAGTATTCCTATCGTCTGGCGCAATTGGGTCTCTGGAGGCGCTGGCCCTTCTTTGCCTATTTCCTCTCGATCCTTCTGCTGGGGACGAAACGGCTCGATTCTGCCATCCGTCTTGCGAAAAAACGGCTGAAACACACGCCGGCGATTGGTTCCGTCTACAGGGGGGAAATCGGCACACGATGATGGGTTGCGGGAACGGATACATGCAAAAAGAGTCACGTACCATGAAAGCACTTAATGCGATTGGCCTCCACCACCTCGCATGGTCGGCGAGGCGTCTCCATTGTCCTGTCCCCAAGGACGCCCTGGTTTTGGATGTAGGTTCGGGAGGCAATCCCTACCCGCGGGCGAACGTGCTGCTCGAAGGCTCCGAGGAGAGTGAAGAACGCTACTACGAGAAGCTTGTGGCCGACCGCCCCATGGTCTTCGGCATGGTTGAAAACCTTCCGTTTAAGGATAAATCCTTCGATTTTGTCATAGCATCCCATGTGCTGGAACACTCGGTTCATCCGGATCGATTTCTGAATGAGCTGGTGAGGGTCGGAAAAGCGGGCTACATCGAGACCCCTGATGCGTTCTTTGAAAGGATCAATCCCTTCAGGTTTCACCGGTCGGAGATATCGTGTGTCGACGGCAGGTTGATGATCTTCAAGAAGCCCTCATGGCGTCACGATTCGAATATGGTCGATATGTACGAACGGCAGCTGAAGTGCACGAATTTCCTGAAGCTCACACGCCAGTACCCGGAACCTTTTTGCATGAGGCATTACTGGAAGGGAAAAATAGAATTTACCGTAGTCAACCCGGAAACAGATTCGGGTTGGAAGATACCGGGGGATGAAGACCGAAAGACATTTCATCGATCATCCGGCCGGCGGGTTGCGCTCTCATTGGCCAGATGGTTTTGGACGCAGGGCAGGAGAAACAGGCTCATCGATCTGAAGCAATTGCTGCAGTGCCCCAACTGCTCGTCAAGCAACCTCTCTTTCAGCCCGGACCAGATCGACTGCCAGTCCTGCCGGTCTTCCTACGCAGTGATGAACGGTATTCCGGTGATGAAAAGGAATTATCACCTCCCATGAAAAGTAAGTACACAGACCGATCTTGTCGGTTTAAGGCCAACCGACAAACGAAAGGACTCTGTGACCCGATATGAGAATCGCCGTTGCAGGTGACTGGCATTCCGAGGTGCATGAGGAGGTCGTTGCCGAGGCCTTCGAAAAGCTCGGTCACGAGGTGTTCCGGTTCCCCTGGCACCACTACCTCAAACCCGGCGCGGACGTGCCGTTCCCTCGTCTCAGGGCTTTGAGCGGCAAGGTACAGAACAGGCTCATGGCAGGGCCGAGCATCGCGAGGATCAACAAGGACTTTGTTCAATTCATGCTCTCCTGCAGCCCTGAAATAGTCTTTGTCTATCGTGGAACGCACATAGCCCGGGAGTCTTTGCTTGCGGTAAAGGCTGCCTCCCCCCGTACGGTCCTGGTGGGCTACAACAACGACAACCCTTTTGCCGAAGGACACCCGAGATTGCTCTGGAGGCGTTTTATTTCCGCCATTCCCGCCTACGATCTCGTGCTCGCTTACCGGTACGGGAATATTGCGGATTTCAGACGGGCAGGGGCGCGCCGCATCGAATTGCTCAGGTCGTGGTTCGTTCCCGAGCGAAACAGGCCGATTGAACTGACGCCCGCGGAAAAGGAGCATTTCGGCTGCGACGTGGTCTTTGTCGGCCATTACGAGCCTGACGGACGGGTAGAAGCATTGGAAGAGGTGGCAAGGCAGGGATTTGATCTTAAGCTTTACGGTCCGGGCTACGATTGGGACCCCGTCATCCGTAAATCCCGTTTTCTCAAACACCTCGCTCCCGTCAGGCTGGTCTGGGGAGATAGCTACAGCAAGGCCCTCAGCGGAGCAAAAGTTGCGCTGTGCTTCCTTTCGCGACTCAATCGAGACACCTATACGCGGCGTTGTTTCGAGATCCCTGCAACCGGAACACTTCTCATGTCCGAATTTACCGACGACCTTGCCGGCCTCTTCGAAGAAGACAGGGAGGCAGTCTTTTTTCGATCACCCCGGGAGTTGATCGAAAAGTTGAACCTTTATGTCAGGAACGAAAGACTCCGATGTGACGTGGCCCGTCGCGGTTATGAACGCGTCCGCAGGGACGGCCACGATGTGGTTTCCCGGATGGGAGCGGTCCTTGATTGGATAGCTGAAGGTGCAGGCACCGGGGCAGCGACAATATGAATATTACCCGCATCATAATCGACAGCTCAACCAGGCTCCTCTGCTACCTCAAGCGCAACCGGAGGATAACGTGCTCCGGCTTTCCCGTAAAAATCAATCTGGGATGCGGCTTGGCTGTTTGCAAAGGGTGGATCAATATCGACGGAAGCCTGAACACCCTGATAGCATCCTGGCCCTCATGCTTCCACAGGCTTTCCTACCGGTTGTCCGGCGCAAGCCGTTACTATTCCCGGGCTGAATACACGGCACTTCTCGGGACGCATCACTTCGTCCATCATGACCTTTCACACGGCATTCCCTTTCCTGACGGATCGGTTGATTTCGTCTATAGCTCACATTTTCTCGAGCATCTGCACAAGGACGAAGCTGCGACACTGCTGAGCGAAGCGTACCGGGTCCTCCGCAAGGGAGGGACAATTCGGGTCTGTGTGCCTGATTTGGCTTTTGCCGTAAAGCTTTATGGCCAGGGTGGCAGAGAGAAGATGCTTGACGATTATTTCTTCGTAGAGCAAAAGGACAGCCGGTTTGCGCGGCACAGATACATGTATGATCTTGACCTGCTCAGCGCAAAACTGGGCGCGGCAGGGTTCGGGAAAGTCGTTCAGTGTTCTTACGGGGAAGGGTCTACGCCGGACCTGGCAGTCCTCGACAACCGGCCGGAAGACACACTTTTTGTAGAAGCGACGAAATAAATTCTACTCCTCACATTAAACCGGCAAAGAGAGAATAGGTTGAGAGACAAAGACCTCGCACGCAGCGCGTCGCAACCATGGTTGGCCGATGAATTCATTGCTTTTATCCTGTCTGCGTGTGGCCTTGTGTTGGCCGCGCTGATACTCAACCTATCCATTTCTCCGGTTTTCGCCGGGTGGTCAGGCCTGTTCTGTTGTCTCCTTTCCCTGGTTTCCCTCAAATTCCATGGCTGGCCGGCAGCGCTTTCTCTCCGAATGGCCCTGCTGGCAGTCCCCGGAATGGTAACAGGGATACTGCTCCTTCTCTATGGGTCCCAGATCATCGTCATGTTCCATGTGAGACAATACGGTACCCTCGAGATGGCCTCCCGCATTCTTGCCCTCACCGCGCTCGCCCTTGGCTCCTCATCGATCGCATGGTACACAGCTATCCGGAGGCCGCTCAAAACGACCTCCCGCTTCCGCATCCCCTTCGAATCATCGAATATGCGGTTCTGGATATACGCGCTCCTCGCAGTCGTCGCAGGTACCCTCACTGCCAAGGCCCTCGGCCCTTATGTCTGGACTGCGTCATACGCGACCGAAAGCACGGAGCTGTTTCTGAGAATAGGTACGACACCTGCGGTAGCGGCCACGGGCATTATCGGCATGTACACGATGCTCCTTTCCGGGGCGGCGCCAAAAAATTACCGGCCGTTCTTCTGGCTTATTGCCCTCTATACCCTTGGCGATTGCATGCTTTTCCGGGGAATGCGCCTTGAGGTGTTTGCCGTGGGCCTGGCAATGTACGCCGGTTATCTGATGAAAACCGGGACCGGGGTAAGACCTTTTCGGCTCCTGTCGATCATGGTGATTGTTTATCTGTTCGCCCAGACCGTGGGGGTGCTGAGATCGATAACCGACGCGGGCATAACCGCCCGGGAAGGGCTGGTAATGGCGTTTCGGTTTGTCTATGAAGAAGGCTTGGAGTTCTATTTTCAGCTCGGCACCTTTGCCGATATCGCCGGCACCTTTTACAATGCAGTCGGGTTGATTGACGACAGAATCGTAAAGCCTCTCCTCGGTCTTTCGTATCTTTCCTATATTCCCAGGACGTTCCCGGAATTCCTCTACCCGGGCCGTCCCCGGGACCTGGCGCTCATTTTCGAGAACTACGGCCTCACAACAGGCGGCGGCATGTTCGAACTCGCCGAGGCATACATCAATTTCGGCGTAGCGGGGTGTGTAATTGTTCCTGCCATCATCACCTACCTGATAGCCAGGGTAAGCAGGAATGCAGAGGCAGACTCCGGGTTCACAGGCCTGATGCTGTATCTGCTGGTCTTCTCCCTGTTCCTGCGCGGCACATGGTATCAGACATTTGCGTTCTACAAGACAATGGTTGCCTGGGTCGTGCTGGAGTTCTTCATTTGGCTCACGATCAGGTTTTTCGACGATTTTATTTTCATAAGAAATTTCCCTGTCCCCGACTTGCCGGCCGAAGGTCCTTCCAACGGCGCAGGCTCGGGACAGTCTTCCCATCCGGCTGCCGATCGTGAACCGTAAGCACATCAACATCTTTCACTTTCTCCTTGACCCCCGCATCGGCGGTCCCCACGTGTTTGCCCGTACGATAGCGGACGCTCTGACGCCGGAAATCGTCTCTACGATGGTCACTGCCGGAAAATCGTCATTCGCTGATATCGGACTCGTCAATCTTCGCCATGTGTGGAGGCCTTTGTATCTCTTTGAAGTGATGATTAACGTGGTGCTTATCTCTGTACTCTGTTTGAGAAGAGGGGCCGGAAACAAGCCGTCTCTTTTTGATGTGCACGGCGCGGCGAATCTGGCGCCCCTCATTGCCGCAAGGCTCGCCCGCATTCCTGTTGTCTGGCATTTTCATGAGACCGAGCCGAGTTTCAGGATCCTGGTCCGGATGGGCAAACGCTTCCTGGTGCCGGGACGCTTCAAGATGGTTGCCGTAGCGGAAGCGGTGGCTCGATTTTACGAACTGGAGGACTGTGCGATCCTGAACCCTCCTGTAGACACCTCATATTGGAACCATCGGCCGACCGGCGTGGATGAAGGCGAAAAGAAATTTACCATTCTTACGGTCGGTAATATCGGTCCTGTCAAGGGCCATACATATCTTCTCGACGCCCTCGAAGACCTGGGCGATGAGGAGGGCTGGCACGCGGTGATCGTGGGAGCGCCTCTCTCCAACCATGGGGATTATTACGCGGAGCTTCTGGCCCGGGCAGGAGACCTGATGAAAAAGCTGATCTCCTGTACTGTTGAGCTCGCGGGGTGGAAGGGCAGTAACGAGGTGGCGAACTGCCTGCAGGACTCCGACGTCTTTGTCCTGCCCTCCATTGCCGAAGGCTGCCCGATCAGCCTGCTCGAAGCCATGGCCATGAGAAGGGTCTGTGTCGCGGCCGACGTGGGAGGAGTGAGGGATGTGATTACCGATGGGTCTTCCGGGTTCATCTTTCCCCCGCGGGATTCCACGGCACTGGCCGCGGCCCTGAGAAAGGTGAGAGGTCTTTCGATGGACGAGAGGGCACAAATAGGAAACCGTGCGAGAGAGAGCGTCGAAGGGAGATGTTCGGTCAAATCCGTTGCAGCCGGCCACCTCGATCTTTATCGCCGGCTCTTCTCCTTGACTGAACCGGCGCAACCTTGCGCCCAACTTTCCCATAACAGGAGCTGAAAAGGTGAATATTCTCGGAATTAATGCATATCACGGCGATTCCTCGGCCGCTCTGTTGCAGGACGGCAGGCTTGTGGCGGCCGTAGAAGAAGAACGGTTCAACCGGATCAAGCACTGGGCAGGCTTCCCCGCGCAGTCGATAAAGTATTGCCTTCAGGAAGGGGGCGTCGCTGTCCGCGACCTCGATCATATCGCCGTCTCTTTCAATCCCAAAGCCAATATATCCAACAAACTGCTGTTCACCATACGGAATCGACCTGATTTGAGAACTATTTTGCATAGACTACGGCGGCAGTCGAAGTCATTTGGAATCATGGGCGAAATTGCCCATACCTTTGGCTGTGACCGCAAGTCGATAAGAGCCGAGTTTCATGCGGTTGAACATCATTCGGCCCATGTGGCGAGCACATTCTTTACGTCACCCTTTGAAAAGGCGGCGATCCTGTCCATAGACGGCATGGGTGATTTCGTGAGCACCCTCACCGCATGGGGTGAGGGAAACGGTGTCAGGACCTTGAATAAGGTCTATTATCCGCATTCCCTGGGTTTTCTGTACTGCGCGGTCACAATGCTTCTGGGGTTCCCTCGCTACGGGGACGAGTATAAGGTGATGGGATTGGCGCCATACGGCGCGCCTGCCTTTGCCGACGAATTCCGGAAGATCGTTTATCCGAAAGACTCAGTTTTCGAATTGAATCCGGATTACTTCCATCACCAGATGGACGGAGCCTCAATGCTTTGGAAAAACGGTGAGCCTTCCCTTGCACCTTTTCACAGCCCACTGCTTGAAAAGGCCCTTGGAATTGATTTGGCCCATTTATCGCCTTCTTCAAGTTCGCGACAGGAAGATATTGCAGCCTCGCTCCAGTGCGTGACGGAGGAAATCGTTATTCACCTGTTGAATAAGCTCCATGATGCCTGTCCCTGTGACAACCTGTGCCTTGCGGGAGGCGTGGCAATGAATTCGGTGGTTAACGGGAAGATATCGCGCCACACAGGCTTCAAGAATATCCACGTGCCCCCCGGAGCTGCCGATAACGGTGGCTCCTTCGGCGCTGCCTTCTACGTCTGGAACAGTCTCTTGAAGAAGCCGAGGCAATTCGTGATGCAACACGCCTTCTGGGGCCCCGAGTTCAACGCTCCGGAGATCAGGAAAACCATCGAGCGCAATAAAGATAAGATTGCCGTTCGTGAGTACGGGGTGGAAGGGCTGGTGGAAAAAGTGGCGGACGCACTCTGCGAGGGGAAGATCGTGGGCTGGTACCAGGGAAGGATGGAATTCGGCGCAAGGGCACTGGGACACCGGTCCCTTCTGGCTGATCCGCGCCGGGAGGACGCACGGGACATCATTAACCTGAAGATCAAATTTCGTGAAAAATTCCGGCCCTTCGCGCCAAGTGTATTGAAAGGGAAAACGTCGGAGTATTTCGAAGACGATATCGACTCGCCGTTTATGGAAAAGGTGGTTCCCGTCAGGCAGAACAAGAGACCGCTGATCCCCGCCGTCACCCACGTCGATGGATCGGGCCGCCTGCAAACCGTGGACAGCGCCTCAAATCCGCTCTACTACCGCCTGATTCAGGCTTTTGAAAAAAGAACACGCATCCCTCTGATCCTGAATACCTCCCTCAACGAGAACGAGCCGATCGTCTGTTCTCCGGAAGAGGCGCTGCAATGTTTTTTACGAACAAAAATGGATGCCATGGTCCTCGGCAACCATTACATCACACGCCCCTGAATCACAGGAGATCACGTTGACAAGGCAAATAAGGAGGGTCGGATGCAGAAGCAGCCATTGAAGGTATCCATTGTCACGCCGGTCTTGAACGCCGCCGATACCATTGCCGATTGCATAAAAAGCGTCACCGCCCAGACATGGTCGAACGTGGAACACGTGATCGTGGACGGGGGATCGACTGACGGCACGATCGGCATCATCAGAAAGAATGCAGGAAGCGACACCATATTCATCAGCGAACCGGACAAGGGTATTTATGATGCAATGAATAAAGGGATCTTCCTTGCCGCCGGAGACCTTGTCGCCGTCCTCAACGCCGACGACGTGTATGCCGCCGACGATGTGATCGAACGCGTCACAAGGTGTTTTATGGAACAGGACGTGAATGCCTGCTACGGGGATCTCCTCTATGTCGATAAAACAAACATGGACAGGATAGTCCGGTACTGGCACGCGGGCACTTTTGTGAGAGAAAAGTTCAGAAGGGGATGGATGCCTCCTCATCCGACCTTTTTTGCCAGGCGGCAGCTTTTTGAGCGATATGGCGCTTTTGATCTCTCCTACCCGATAGCCGCTGATTACGAGCTGATGTTGCGGCTGCTTTACAAACACCGCATTTCGGTAGCGTATATCCCGGAGGTATTGGTAAAAATGAGAACAGGGGGGAAAAGCGCCCCGTCACTCAAAACAGCCTGGAAGGTCTTTCGGGAGAATCATAACGCGTGGTCTTCAAATCGTCTCAACACCAGCCTGTCCACCTTTGTTCTGAAGCCGCTCCTGAAGACGGTCCAGTACGTTCAACCCTTATCGGAACCATAGCGCCTGTTTTCCTCCGAAATCTTCATCAAAGCTTATTTTTCCGTCAATCCTTGACAGGCTCATAGCGCTTCTCACTTTCCGGAAATCTCTCCTAGCGGTGTTGAATCACGTCCCAAAGAAGAAACTCCTGCTCGCATTCGGGGATGCCTTTCTCATCCTGGCCTCCTACTTTCTTTCCCCTGTGCTCCGTTTCGGAGTCGTTGTATTCACCCCCCTTGATGACATTGCGGAGTGGCTGACCGTCCTGGTCATATACCTCTTTGTCTTCTACGTTGTCGACCTCTATGATATGGATTCGAGGATCTCTCACGCCCGGAGGCTGTTTCGCGTAGTGGTCGGGGTACTTGCCGCCAATGCCGTGTGCGTGGTTGTCTTCTTTTTTGCCGGTGTTTTGAGCTGGGGGAGGGGGTTACTTGTCATAACGGCGTTTTTTACCGCCTTTCTCACTTACACATGGCGGCTCGTTTTCAATTCTCTGCTGGGCAGCTTTCTTGAACAGCAAAAAAGACTGGTCATAGTGGGTGCAGGCAGATCCGGCATGGCATTGTACGAGATGGTGAAAAAGGACCCGACCTACAGGGTGGTGGGATTCGTCGACGACGATATCAGGAAACATGGGCTGATAGTAAACTCGCCCAGGGTCCTCGGAGAGTGCCGTCTTCTCGGTGAGATCGTTGCAAAGAACCAGGCGGACGAGATTGCGGTGGCCATCAGGCACTTAAAAACACAGACGGCCGGGGATTTGATGAAATCGATTCTTGATTGCAAGTTACAGGGCGTCAACGTCCACTCCATGCCCTCTCTTTACGAAGGTGTCGCCGGCAAGATACCGGTGAGACATACGAGCGACACCTGGTTTATCAACGAGACGATATCGGGAGTAAGGAGAAGTGTCTACAATCGCAAAATAAAGAGATTGCTTGACGTGTTCTTTTCGTTTGTCGGTCTTCTCTGCTCGATCCCGTTAATCCTCCCTGTCTGCATCGCCATTAAGCTCGATTCGCCCGGCCCGGTCTTCTATCGCCAGAGAAGGACGGGAGTCAAGGGCCCGGTTTTCGAGCTGATCAAGTTCCGTTCCATGCGGCCCGATGCTGAAGCAAACGGGGCGGTATGGGCCAGCGCAAAGGATCCGAGGGTCACCAGGGTCGGAGCGGTAATAAGAAAGCTCAGGATAGATGAGATACCCCAGATATGGAACGTGCTGAAAGGCGATATGAGCTTTATCGGACCGAGGCCGGAACGACCGGAGTTCGTCGAGACCCTTCAGAAAAAGATTCCTTACTATGCCCTGAGACATAGCGTGAAACCCGGCATCACGGGCTGGGCGCAGGTCAGTTATCCCTATGGTGCGTCAGAAGAGGATGCGCTGGAGAAGCTGCAATACGATCTCTACTATATCAAGAACCTGTCTCCCTTCCTCGACTTCCATATTTTGCTCAGAACCGTCAAGGTCGTGCTGTTCGGCAAGGGAGCACGATAGCCTCCGGACTGTATGCAACCGACCGCTGCCTCAGGCATGGTTCGACAATTTCATAAAAATGAGGTGCAAGAATGACTACGAGAAGTTGGTGTATCGGACTGCTGCTCATATTGGTCGGTTTTATACCGCCTTTACAGGCCCAGCAGCTGGAAGTCATAACCATAGGCCCACAGCCGGCGGGCCAGAGAGCGCAAAACTCCTTGCAGGCCGCGCAAAGGCAGCAACCCGCCGGGTATATCCAGGTACCCCGGAAGATTCAGCCTGCAGTTGCTTCCCTTCCGGTCTCGACCGTATCCGCAGAGGAAAAAGATCAACGTAATGATGAGACGGAAAGGCTGTCAGCTTTCGAAAAATACGTCCGGCAGCAGGTGGCGGAATCGATAGGACGGGAAACCGCCTTGGCCCACAGCGGGGGAGTAAAAGCCGGGGCCTCGAAAGCCGACGAAACCGGTAAAGATATGGCCCGGCAAATCACGCAATTCGGCTACGATCTTTTCAACCGGGCGCCGTCCACCTTTGCGCCTGTCGAACAGGTACCGGTCGGTGCCGATTATATCATCGGGCCTGATGACGAGATAAGGGTAGCGGTGTGGGGAAGGGTCGAGGGGCAGTGGCATGTGACGGTAGACAGGGACGGGAACATGACATTGCCCGAGATCGGGACCATAGGGGTTACGGGCCTTACCTTCAGAGAGCTGAAGGAACTGCTTCAGCGCGAATTCTCGAAGCGCTACACCGGGTATGAGATGAGCGTCACCATGGGTTCGCTCCGGACGATCAGGGTCTACATAGTCGGGAATGCCAGGCGCCCCGGTTCTTACACTATTTCATCTCTCGCCACCCTCGTAAACGCCCTCATAGAGGCCGGCGGCCCCAGCAAAACAGGAACCATGAGAGACATACAGCTGAACAGGAAAGGGAAAAGGCTCATCCACTTTGATCTTTATGACCTTCTCCTGAAGGGCGACAAGACAAAGGACGTGAAGCTCATGCCGGAGGACGTGATCTTCATTCCACCGGTCGGGCCGCTTACCGCCATTCTCGGTAATGTGAAGAATCCCGGAATTTATGAGCTTAAGAACGAACCCAGGATTGCGGATTTAATACAAATGGCGGGAGGGTTGACAGGCCTTGCCTTCAGGGGCAGGGTCCAGCTTCAGAGAATACAGGAGAAACAAGCAAGAACCATGCTGGAAGGAGATCTGATCGATCTTGCGCAGGATGTTGAGAAAAACTTTGCTTTAAGGGACTGGGACATCGTGAAGCTGTTTGACACGCCCGATTCCAAACACAACGTGGTGAGGCTTTCGGGGGCTGTCGGGAACCAGGGAGAGTTCGCTATCACGCCCGGGATCACCATGGTGAAGGACGTAATCGCCAAATCGGGTGGTGCTCTCTACTATGCCTCTGACGTGTGCGAAATTACAAGGGTCAAGGTCAGCCAATCGGGACCGATGACCGAAAGGTTTACGATCGACCTGAAGAAGGCATCCCGGGACGATCCTCAACACAACGTCCTGCTCGAGATTAACGACTACCTCTTTGTCCGGCCTGTTCCAGATTGGCAGCTCTACAGAACAGCCTCCATCTCGGGCGAGGTGAAATATCCGGGCGTCTATACCATCAGGAAGGGAGAAAAGCTTTCTTCCCTCATAGAAAGGGCCGGAGGTTATACGGACTACGCCTATCTCCGGGGCGCCGTTTTTACCCGGGAGCGGGTAAAAGAGCTTCAACAGAAGAACCTTGAAGACATGGTGGCGAGGCTCGAAAGGGAGCTTATCTCGGAAAGCTCTACGATCAAATCAGGGTCCACCGAAAACATCGAGGCGAGAAAGATCGAGCTGCAACAAAAACAAAATTTCATCGAATCCTTAAGAAAGGTCAAAGCGACGGGGCGGCTCACGATCAGCCTTGTCCACCTGAGATTGCTGAAAGGGAGCGAATACGACATCGAGCTGGAGAATAACGACAGCCTGGACATTCCAACGAGTAACAAGGTGGTAAATGTAGTGGGGGCCGTCATGGCGAATACGACCGTGATTCATGTCGATAATACGACGCCCAAGGACTATATACAAATGGCGGGCGGGTACTCCCGGTATGCCGATGCCAAAAATACCTACCTTCTTAAGGTCGACGGCAGCGCCAGAAGACTTTCCGGTGGGCTCATCAGCTGGAACGGGTCAAAAGAAAGGTGGGAATTGGCCGGTTTCCGCAACGAAGGCATGGGGATAGAGCCGGGCGATACCATAGTGGTGCCGGAGAAACTGGAGCGGATCGCGTGGCTCCGCGAGATCAAGGACATCACACAGATTTTCGCCAACGTGGCAGTGGCGGCAGGCGCCGTATATCTCTTCAGCACGAGATAACATGACAGATAAAACGAAGGGGAACTTTATGGAAGACCGGGAACGACGTAACTACCGGGAGGTAACGTTATTGGACTACCTGCTTGTCTTTTTAAAAAGAAAGAGATTCATCCTTGCCCTGACCGTGGGCGCTACCCTGCTCACGGCTGCAGTCGCCTTTATCATTCCCAAGACCTACAGGGCGGAAAGCAAAATTCTGAGCCCGGCCCAGAACCAGACGCTGTCGTTTCAGTTGCTGGGTCAGCTGGGCGGGATGCCGGGATTCGTTCCGGGGAACGGCATGGGCATCAAGACAACGAACGACCTTTACGTGGGGTTGCTGAGAACAAGGGCGATTTCGGATGCGGTCATCGACAGGCTGAAGCTTATGGAGCGGTACAGGACAAAATACAGGGAAGACGCGAGACGGAAGCTTCTGGAGCAGCTGGACGTACAGGACGAAAAGAAGAGCGGGATTATCACGGTTGCCGTGGAGGACAAAGACCCGAAACGGGCGGCTGAAATGGCAAATGCGTTTGTCGCGGAATTGAAGAATTTCAATAAGGGCCTGGCAATTACCGAGGCGGCCCAGAGAAGGCTGTTTTATGAAGAGCAGTTGAAAGAGGTCAAGGACTCTCTCATCAGGGCCGAGGAATCCCTGAAGATATTCCAGGAGAAGACGGGAGCGGTCAAGATCGAGGATCAAGCCAAAGCGGTGATCCAGGGGATTGCGGAGCTGAGAGCCCAGGTGGCAGCACGGGAAGTGCAGCTAAGGGTATTGCGCACCTATGCCACCCGGCACAACGTCGAGGCACAGCGACTTGAGGAAGAGATCCGCGGTCTGAGGGAGCAGATGGGACGGCTGGAAGCGAGGAGCAGGAACAACGGAAATTCAACGATGTCGACGGGGCGCATGCCTCAACTGGGCACGGATTACGTCAGAAGCATGCGGGACGTAAAGTTCAACGAAACGCTCCACGAGATGCTTCTTAAACAATTGGAAGCGGCCAGGCTGGACGAGGCGAGGGGCGCGGCCATAATCCAGGTCATAGAGCAGGCGGTACCGCCGGAGAAGAAGATCAGGCCGAGAAGGGCTCAGATGGTGGGAGCTGCATTTGTGGTAAGCCTTCTCGTTTCATTGCTCGGCGCCTTATTTCTGGAAGCTCTTGAAAAATCGAGGCAAAACAGCGAGAGCAGGGAGCGTTTGGAGCAAATACGGCGTTTGGCCGGATTGAAATGGTGGCCGGTTTCTTAAGATCCGTCGCCTCAGCCTTCTTCGTCCTTCTTTTTTTCGTTTCTTCTTTTTTCTCCCCCATCGGTTCCGCCATCGGCGCGGACGAAGCGTTTACCGGCCCTTCAAACTGGGGGTTGTCCGGGCTCATGGAAATACCGACGGCCAGGGTGTTGAAAGAGGATTCGTTCCGTATCGGGGCGAGCCAGGTATATCCTTACCGTTACTACTACGGAACACTCGGCTTTTTCAAAGGGCTGGAGTTCAACGGAAGGGTGACTGAAGTAATAGGGGTGGGGGCGCTTTCGGACAGTTATGGAGATTACAAGGATAAGGCCATAGACCTGAAGTACCGGCTGTGGCCGGAAGGCAAATATTCTCCCGCGCTGGCCATCGGCATCATGGACCCTCACGGGACACGCATCTATGCCGGGCAGTTTGTCGTTGCGAGTAAAAAGATCTACCCCTTCGATTTTACCGTGGGGTTCGGCAACGGCAGGTTCGGCACACGGCCTCTTCAAGACAGAGGGAATGATCTCTTCGATACTGACATGCTTCACGATCCAAGGCAGTGGCTGAAAGACGGCCGGCCCTTTTGGGGTATTCAGTTTTCCCCTTCCGAGAAATATTCCTTCATGGTCGAATACAACCCTACCAGATACGAGAAGCAGACGTCCGACCCCGCCCAGCCGAAATATTTTACCAGGCCCGTCCCCCTGAATTACAACTTCGGTTTTCGCTGGAGGCCCCTGAAATGGGCGGAGATCGATCTTACCTATCAGCGCGGCAATCAGTTCGGTCTCAACTTCTCCATGCTCTTCGACATCGGAAGGCCTATTATCCCCATCTACGACAAACCTTACAAAGAGAAGCCCGACAACAGGCTGAAGCCTTCCGGCGAGCGGATCGCGGATGCCCTGAAAACTCTGGGCTTTAGCGACATAGGCGTCGCAGAAGAGGGGGACACGCTGGTGATCAGGGCCCAGAATGACAAATACTTCTATTCCATGAAAGCCGTGTCCGTCGTTTTTCGGGTTGCGGCCGCTTTCGCCCCTCCCCCGGTCAACCGTGTGTGCGTGACTTTCACCCAGATCGGCATACCGATGTTCGAGGCAGAGGCGACGCTCGCCGATATCAGAGACCTGTATTCAAATCGAATGACCAACAAAGAGTTCTTCTACGTTTCAAAGATAAGCACTGATGTTGCCCATGCTCCTGCCGTTCCCGTGAAGGACAAGAGGACGCTGCGCCCCGACTGGAAGCCGTCATTTCAGACCCTTCTCAATGACCCGTCCGGATTCTTCAAATATCGGCTGGGCGTCGAAGGCTGGGTAACCTATCACCCGTGGACCGGCTCTTCCTTCGTCGCGGGACTCGAAACGTACCCTCTGAACAATATCTCTTCTTCCAATATCCCTCCTTCCGAAGCGGTCAGAAGTGACATCTTCGAGTACAAGAGGCAAAACATCGGCCTTGGCAGATTTATGCTCGACCAGGTGTGCAAGCCGAGGGGAAACCTTTACACCAGGTTCGCCGCGGGCCTCCTTGAGATAGAATATGCCGGACTGGACGGCGAGGTTGCGATGCCCCTGCGGAACGGGAGGCTTCTGCTGGGTCTGCAGGCATCGTTAGTGAAAAAGAGGGACCCCGGCAATCCCTTTAAACTGAAACAGGACGAGGTGAAAAGCTATTATGATGTTGAGTTTTTCAACATCCGTCTCAACCTTGCCGAAAAGAACATGGCCCTTGACCTTAAAACAGGAAGATTTCTTGGCGGTGACTTCGGCACACGGATAACACTCATGAAATACGTGAAAGGCGTGACGCTTTTTGCCTGGTACAGCATAACCGACACGTCGGTATTCAAGGACCCGTTCAACCGCGGGTACCACGACTAGGGCATAGGAGTGGTGATCCCCTTGCGCCTTTTTGAGGGAACCGATTCCAAAACCGCCTATGGCTACAGCATCTCGCCGTGGACAAGAGACGTGGCCCAGGATATCAATCGTTATCAGAACCTGTTTGACTTCGTGGGAAGGGATGCCGGGGTGTGGCTGCAGAACGACAGGAGATTGGCGGAATAGGAGGCCTTCGCACCTTTCCCGATATGTGCCGGCCGTCATGTGTTGCGAAGGGACAGCAAGCCCGGATCAGCGACAAATATGGGCGCCGGGAAGCAGCTTCGGCCCAAATCCGTATTATCTATCCTCCTTTGCGCGGATCCCTGGACCCCGGCCTGAGCCCCCGGCGGATGAATGAGCCTGCACCCTGGGTGGGGTCGGCCGGGCGACCTGACAATACCGGGAGCCGGCCGGGTGAAGCAGGAGCCGACAGGGGAGCAGGAGAAGCTGAAACCGCCTGCGTGGCCGGTGACGGCGGTTTAGACCCACCGGCGGCATCGTCTCCCCGCTGTTTTGCCACATCCATAAGCGGTACCACCATTGTTTCCTGGTCCCTCGTAAGGGTAATCCTGTCAACCTGTATTTCCCTCAAGGTAAATCCGCTCAACACATCCCCTTTTTTCACCACGGTCTGTCTTTTTCCCCTCCCGGGCGTTGTCTTAGGCGATTTTTTGTCTTCGATGTACGCTATCGTCATACCGTCCGAAACCACCGTCCCGTAAAGAACCAGTTCCGGCTTGGGCAAGGCTTTTTCATCCTTCTTCTCGGGAGGTATCCTTCTTTCCGGATGAAAGAGGTTACTCTCGCTTATTGCGACGTAGTCGAGAGGTGAGGGAGGTGTCTGGGCCTTTTCTCTGTCCCCTTCCTCCTGCATGATCGTCTTCTCTTTAATTGAGGGCACCCTGTACTTTACCCCCACCCTGAAGAGGGGCAAAACGACATACAGGATGAGCGCCGTGAGTCCCGCAAGAAGCAGGATGTTGAGGAGATTCACGCTTCTGCAAAGGTAACGGAGTGCTTTCATCTTACTTTCCGCCCGACAGTGTCGCTATTCTCAGCTTGACCACCAGCTCCCTTGGTTGTCTGAATTCCCTTATCCTCACGTCTATCTCCTTAATGATTATGTACGGGGTCCGCGTTTCGATGCCGTAGAGCACGTCTCCCAGGGCCCTGGCATCAGGCAGGATGATGTCCATGCTCACGTTTACCGCCTTGAATTTCCCGACATCTTCCGGCTTTTCAACCCTCTCGCTCGAGATGGTCCCGCCCCTTCCCGTGATGATCGCCTTGATCGTATCCTGGAGGGTTGCGGCAGCGAGTGAAAGCGTGTCTGCCCGCACCATCTTTGAGTCATCGGCTTTCCTCTTTTCCGTCAAGGTCGCCAGCTTTTTCTCGAGTATCGGTTTCTCCGATATCACAGCAAGGTGCTTTTCCAAAGTTCGCGTCTTTGCAAACTGTATCTCTTTTATCGAGGCCATCTCGCGGCGGACGCTTTGATAGCCGTACTCGTAAGCAATGAGACCGGCGAGCACCACGAGCAACGGAACGGCATATGCCAGGATTCTACTTTTTTTGTTCATCCTTGCGCGTTCCCCCCTCTTCCCCGGTAAAACCCTCCAATTCCGCCCTGATGACGAACTTGTCGGTATTTGTTCTGGAGTCCCTGACCGTCGGTGAAGCGAACTCCGCCTTCTTCAGGTACTTCGACTGCTCCAACTTCGGCAGCACCTCTGAAGCCGAGACAGCATACCCCTCCAGGTCCACGGTCTTCTCGGTCATTCTTACCCTCGTGAGCCATACACTTTTCGGCAGAATCGCGGTGAGTTCCTTCATGATCACGAGCATCATGGGCTTGTCCGCTTTGAAGCCGTTTATCGTCTCGATCTCCGAGCTCAGTTCCTTCACCTCTTTTCTCAAGGCCTCGACCTTTTTTACCTCTTCTTTCCTGGCCGCTATCTGTCGTTCCATTTCCATGAGTTTTTTTTCTTCCAGGCGGAGAGGGACAAAGACATAGGGAACCCACGTGGCGAGGACCAGGATACCAAGAATGAGGCTGATCAGGACCGGCCTTCTTGCTTTCCGATCCGTGCCTTTTCTGAGGAGATTGAAACCTTTTGCCCGGGGCCACAGGGACTCCACTATTGTCCCTGCGACACTGTACGGGATCGCTTTCCGGCTGAACGACAACCGGCGCCTGATGTCCTCATCACCCAGGACGACAACCGATGTGCCGAGCACGGATTGCAGGTGGCGGCGATCCTCCTGGATGGAAGAAACGACAACAGGAGGCAGATCCCCGTGATCAGCCTTTGCTTCTTCGATGACAGACTTGAGGGCTTGTCCGATCGAGCTTTCCCGTGACCGGGCTCCATTTTCTGCGATGGGGCAGCCAAAGGATGAGGTGAGCATACCGCCACGGACCACGGCCGCTGAAATCGCGCTGTCTTCAGTCTCCACACATATGGAATCCGCAAATCCCATATAGCTGCAAAGGGTGCCAAGACCCGAAACGTTGACAGTGATCTTTGCTACCGCGATGCCCTCTTTGGACAGGGCGCCGAGATACGGGTCGATCCACCCGGCCCTTGCTGCTATCACGATGATTTTGAGTTGACTGTCCTTTTCGGTCAATATCTTGAAGTCGTAGTAGGCATCGTCTGACGTGAAAGGTGTCAGCCTGTCCAGTTCGTACCCCACCGTGCGGTCTATGGTCTCTTTCACCGTAACCGGGAAACAGGCTGTTCTCATAACGACGCGGTCCGGAGGAATGCTCAAAATCACGGGGAGCTTTGATGCCTTCAGCTCCCTTGCTGCAAGAGCTACAGTGCCGGCGAAGGCCTCCGGGCCCGGCACACCCACTTCCTGAAAAGCGTAGCTCCTCATTCCCTTTATTCTTATTTTCGAGAAAAACCTCGATCCCGTTGCAACCGACACAGACCCCTTCTCCAGGGATACACAGAGAGATTTCTGAGGTGCCAGGATCCCCCGAAAAAGACTGAAAGTGAGAATATTGCCAAGCAATTTCGCCTGTTTCCCGGTTTTTTCGGCAAGAGCCACCCCTTTCGCCGAAAGCTTCCCTATGGCTTCCGCTCCCTGCACGCGACGCTCATCTTTTTTGAGTAACCGAAAGACAATCCCCGTACTCATGGTATCTCACGTCCCGGCCGGTTGCCCTGCCTTACTCCTGCAGGATTCTTGTAGTAGGCATACTTGTATTTCCCGTTTCCCTCGAGTGTCACTACGGCCTTTACGGCAAGACCGTGCTTTTCTCCTTTTTTGTAGCCTGTCGACTCAATGCTGTAAGCATTCGATTCCGAAGTCCCCACATAAGGTTTCATCAGTCTGAAAGATTCGCCCACGATCGATTCTATGTCTTCCGGCGAAGCGATCCGTGCGGAGTTCCGGAAAACGACGATGCGGTCTGCCATTTCTCTTGACACTCCCGGTAGCGCAGCGAGGACTTCACCGGGCGCCGAGTTCAGGTTGATTGCCCGTACAGCCGGATCGACGGTGAGAAAATCGATGATCCCGCTTTTCCCCCGGCTGCCGTAAAGGATCTCGGGGGCAATTCCTCTGACCATCACAAGCTCGTCAAGGGCATCGAACCTGGCGTTCTTCGACCGGTAAGGAACGGGTAACGACAGATAATAATCTGTTTCTGCCCCGTCAAGCCGGTGCAATTCATCGCTGTCTTTCCAGTCGAGGATCGAGTCGACGATCGTGTCTGCCTGTTCCTTCGAGACGCCGAGGTTGACCAGAAGGTTGATCAATATGAGCCCCGACGCATCATTGAGCTGATTGAGACCGATCTTCCCTGATTCATCGATGATCCGGTAGGTGTAGAAGTCTTCACCCAGCTGTCCTGTATTCAATGTGCCGTCAACTCTTACCGGTTCTGTTCCTGCCACCCTGATATCACTGTCCGGGGCAACGCCGCGGTACATCAGCTCCATGATCGCCCTTTGAATTCCGGCTTCCGCGAGGAACCTCTTCTCCGCCTTTTGTTTAAAGAAAAGGGTCGCGCGGCTTTCGGCCCTCACGAGGAACGCGAAGGAGACCACGACAGTCATGAGTATCATCAGGACCCATAGGACCATGAGAAGAGCAACGCCCCGGTCATTCAGGCAAAAGATAGTTCGGAACATGTTGCGCTTATGCGGCATCTTTAGCACCGTTCAACAGCTTTACCATCCCGTTTTTCCGAAAGACGCGGCAGAAACCGGAAGACATCAGCATCGGCGCGGGCAAGCAGTTTCTGCACCCTCATCGGAACCACCAGGGATACATCATTCCTGCCGGCTGCGAGCCTGATCCTCACCTTTTCCGGCAATGCGACGGGGTCGTTCCACGTGCTTGTCCATTTCCCCGATTCTTCAGTGGGATCCTTAAAGAAATAATCGAAGTGTATTTCGGTAAGGGCGCGGAGCAGGATGGTTTCTCTCGGGTTCCGGGTGCCCACCATATTTTCGCTCTCGTAGAGGCTCCACGTTCCTCCGTCGTCCATGACAGCCCTGTATTCGACTATCACATAGCCTTTTTGCCCGCCCCTGATGGAGTAACTCGTCGCCAATCGCAAAGAATGTTCCGTCCCCTGAAAATAAAGCTGCTTTACCCCCTGCCCCTGTTGATAGGAGAGGGGCAGGGCGGACTGTATCTGTGCTTCGATTATCGAGAGGGAGGATCGCAACCTTTCCATGTCGTTGATCTTCTTCTCTCCGCTGCTCACCGAGCGGTATCCCAGTCTCACCGCGCCGGAGACTATCAGGAGGATCGAACTGAAGAGAACGATGGAGACCAACAGCTCCAAAAGGGTAAAACCGGCACGGCGGGGATTGACATGGACGTTAGGCATTCCTGCTCACCATTTTCATGGTTCTCAAAGTAATGGCTTTTTCTTTTGTGCCGCTTTTCCACCGGACGGTAAGGACAACGTCCAAAAGCTTCACGGGAACGACCTCGGTCCTCTGTGTCAACGTGTCTGAAACCGTTATATCCACCCGATATCCTTTGTCGGTTGTCTCGCTCCATGAACCTTCAGCCAGTCCGTCACGGTCGACCACCTCAAGCATTCTCGATTCCGCCTTGATTAACGCAGCGAGGTAATCCTCGGAAAGCGATACGGCCCGCATGTTGGCCGAAAACAGTTGAAAGATGACGGTCACGGCTATGGACAACAACGAGAGCGCCACAAGGACTTCGAGCAGGGTGAAACCGGGCGGAAAGGCAGCGCCGGATCTTGCGCATTGCGTGTTGAATTGACAGGCGCAATGTGAGTTCATACAGGGCCTCTTCATAACTTCACCGAGCCGACAACCGGGTCTATGTGGATAGAGACAGCTTTCTTCCTGTATCGCAGGATTACAGTCCCTCCTTCAATCCCACCCGTTGCGGGAAACACGATTCGATACCTGCCGTTTCGGATCTCTCCCCCTGCCGCGGGATCGTCCACAGAAACCGATACGCCTGCGGGAAAGGTCCTCATTCGCCCGTCCTCCGCGCCGTACTGTCCGGCGTCGAGGTCTATGATGAGCGTCCGGTCTTCACCGTGGTTTTCGGCAAGCGTTTTCATCTGTTTGATCGTTGCCGACAACTCCCGTGCAGTGGATGAAAGCCTGGCTGAAGGAAGGGCATTGGCAAAGAAGAGAGTGACAAGACCCAGAACAAGGCCTGCAAGCGCCATGACCACTATCAACTCCAGGAGGGTAAATCCTCGGTACCCCACAGGAGTGCCGGTGGGAAACGACAGTTGAGTGGGTAGATGGGTTGAGTAAGGAGAAAAGATAGACCACTCAACGGTCGTTCTCAAAACGGTATCTCCGATATGCTGAATATGGCGAGAAGCATGGAGATGACGATGAACCCTATTACGAGGCCCATGGCCAGGATCATTGCAGGCTCAAGAAAACCGACAAATCTTCTCACCGCCTCTTTAAGGCTCTTCTCATACACGGTTGCCACCTTCAAAAGCATGGTGTCGAGCTGTCCTGTCTCTTCTCCGACCTTTATCATCGATAAGGCAAGGGGAGGGAATACCCCGGCGGACGCTAAAGGCGCTGCAATGCCTTTCCCTTCTTTTGCACCCTTCAAGACCGATTCGAGCCCTGAAGCTATGACCTGGTTGCTGATCACTTCCTTTGCATTGTTGAGGGCCTGAAGGAACGAGACCCCGCTTCGCAGAAGCGTGCCCAGGGTCCTGCAGAAGCGTGCGGTTTCCAGTTTTTTCACCACATCCGCCAACAGCCTCAGTTTCATCCGGTCCCAGTTGCGCCGTCCTGTTCCCGATCTTGTATACAGCCTGGCGATGATCGACGCAGCGGTGACTAACGAGAAAGCCGCCCACCAATAGCTTCTCAAGCCGTCGCTCACGGCCAGGAGAAGGCTCGTTGAAAGAGGTATGGAGCCGCCGAGCTCGGCAAACATGACAGAGAATTTCGGCAGGACAAAGGCGAGAAGGATGATAATGGAGATGCCGCCGGTAAGCGTCAGTATGGCGGGGTAGATCATGGCGGAGAAGATGTTGTCCTTCAGCTCCTTGCTGGATTCGAGGAATTCGTTCAGTTTATCAAGGACGACGTCGAGCACGCCGCCCGCTTCACCTGCCCGGACCATGTTCACGTAAAGGTCGGGAAAGGCTTTCGGGTGCTTCCGGAGGGCATCCGAGAACGAGCTGCCGCCCCGGATGGCTTTGAGGATCGAGTCGACCATTCCTCTCGTCTCTTTGCCTTCCGATATTTCGGAAAGGACCGTAAGGCTCCGGTCAAGAGGAAGACCGGCATTCAGCAGCACGGAAAGCTCGGTGGTGAAGGTGACAAGATCTACCCCGGATCGTCTAAAACCGATTCCTCCCTTTAACCCCTTTTGCTTGGGTTTTACTATTTTCAGGGGGATAATGCCCATGTCCCTGATCCTCTCGACAGCCCCCTTCTCGTCGACAGCTTCGACGACACCTTCAATGGTCTCGCCGGACGTCGTCGTTGCCAGATAAGAATAAAGGCCCAATTACGCCTCCTGCGTGACCCTCAGGACCTCGTTCAGGGTCGTCACGCCTGCCTTCACTTTATCGATGCCGTCTTCGAGCAAGGTCCTCATTCCATGCCGCCTGGCCGTTTCTCCCGTATCCCCTGCATCGGCATTCTTCAGAATCATCTTCCTTATCGCCTCGTTGACGATAAGAAGCTCAAATATGCCCTGCCTGCCGTAATACCCGGTGTATGCGCACTTTTCGCACCCCCTGCCCCTGTAAAGGGAGGCTTCGGAAAGGCCGAAAACACCAAGCTCTTCCTTCCCGGCCGGCGAGGCATCCCTCTCCTTGCAGGTCGGACAGATGGTCCTCACCAGCCGCTGCGCGAGGATGCCGCGCACGGTCGAGGAGAGGAGAAAGCTTTCCACGCCCATATCAAGGAGCCTCGTTATGGCGCTCGGCGCATCGTTGGTATGGAGCGTCGAAAAGACAAGGTGCCCGGTAAGGGCCGACTGTATGGCTATCTCGGCGGTCTCCAGGTCCCTGATCTCGCCGATCATGATGATATCCGGGTCCTGCCTCACGATATGCCGCAGGGTGCCCGCGAAATTGAGCCCGATCTGCGTCTTTACCTGTATCTGGTTTATTCCCTTGAGCTGGTACTCTACCGGGTCTTCGACCGTGATGATCTTTTTGTCCGGGGAGTTGATCTTGTCAAGCGCGCCGTAGAGGGTCGTGGTCTTTCCGCTTCCTGTGGGACCCGTGACCAGCACGATCCCATTTGGTTTTTTGATAAGCCCGTTGAAGGTGGCCAGGGTTCCGGCAGGAAAGCCGAGCCGGTCGAGGTCTATAATGATACTCTCCCTGTCGAGGATCCTCATGACCACTCCTTCGCCGTGGATGACGGGAATGGTGGACACCCTGAGGTCTATTTCCCGGCTGTCCACGCGCAACCTGATGCGGCCGTCCTGGGGCAAACGCCGTTCCGCGATATTCATCTTCGCCATGATCTTGATCCTTGACACGATCGCGGCCTGCAACCGTTTCGGTGCAGACTCTATGTCGTGAAGAACGCCGTCTATCCGGTAGCGCACCTTCAATTCGTCCTGGAAGGATTCAATGTGGATATCGCTTGCCCTGCTTTCCACTGCCCGCGAGATGAGGAGGTTGCACAGCTTGATGACCGGCGCCTCTGACGCAAGGTCCTTGAGGTGGCCCACGTCTTCCTCATCGTCGTGTATGAACTGGAGCCCCTCGCCGTTCATGTCTTCGATGATACGGTTGATATTCTGTGATTCCTGGCTGTAGAATCTCGACAGGTACTCGTCGATTGTCTGGCGGTCGGCGCGGTACGCCACCACCTCCGCCCGGGAGCTGACCCTCAGGGCCTCCACGACCTCCCGGTCGTCCGGGTTCCCCAGGACGACCTTCAGCACCCCGTTCTTGAGCTCCAACGGAATAATTTGGTTCTCCCGGATGAACCGTGAAGATATTCCGTCAAGTATCAGCGGGACTTTGGGAAAGTCTTCTGCCTTCATCAAGTCTGCGTCACCGGCCATTGCTTTTTCCTTCATCGGGTAGGGGAGTGCCGGCGCCTTTCCTGATCTGTACCCCGCTTTTCACGACCTCCTCCCTGCTGAGCCCTGCTTTTCCGGAGCCGCCGTTCGTGATGTTGTCGATGTATTCCGAGGTGATGTGTTGCGCTTCCCTCTGATTCTTGATAACGTGCGGGGTAAGGAGAATGATGATCTCCTGGCGTCGCACCTCGTTGCTGCGGCTGCCGAAAAGCCCACCCAGCAAGGGGATGCTGCTGAGAAGGGGTATGCCGGATTTTGATCCGCTCTTGTCTTCCCTGATGAGCCCACCTATGATCACCGTTTGGCCGTCTTGCACCACGAGGTTGGTTGTTGCCTCGGCTTTATTGAGGATGATCTGCTTTTCGTTTGAAAATAGCACGATCGTTTCAAAGGTGGAGACTTCCTGGGAAAGATCGAGGGCGACAAGGCCGCTCTCGTTCACCTGCGGTTTCACCTTGAGGATAATACCGATATCCTTATACTGTATTGTCCTCTGAGGGGCGACCGTGGTCGATCCGAAGGTCTCGGAGGTGACGATGGGCACCTGCTGGCCCACCTGGATGCGTGCTTCCCTGTTGTCCGATACGAGTATGTGGGGCGCAGCGAGCAGCTTCGCCTTCGATTCAGAGGCAAGGGCATTCACGTAAGCCCTGACCACGCCTCTGTTGTCCGTCCCTACAAAGGTAAAACCGGACGCAGAGAGGCTGGTGGGATCCAGTCCCGATATGCTTCCTGGGTTGAGGGCTATGTCGCTTGTCAAAGCCTCCCCGCTCCTGAAACTAAACTTGGCTTTCACGGAGTACGCAAGACCGAGGCTGAGGCTGTCGGTAAGATTCAGCGACGCTACAACCCCTTCGATCACGACCTGGCGCGGCACAATGTCGATCCGTGCAATGGTTTCCTTGATCGTCTCGTAGTCCTCGGGAGTGGCAAGGACTATCACGGAATTGATGATATCGTCCGAGAATATCCGTGTTATATCGGCGACGAGCGTCTGCTGTGCAGCGGGACCCGTAGCGGGTTGCGAGGCCTGGGCGGATGAAGAGCTCATGGGGAGCGCCTGATTGCCGGAACCTGCAGGGGCAGCGCCGGTCGCCGGACGTTGGCCGTCTGCCGGGAGGGCGGAAGACTTGGGACCAAGAAATATCCGTTGCAGAAGACCGGCGATATCCCGCGCCTTCCCATTCTGGACAGGGTAAACAAAAACCTGGGCCCGCTTCTTTTTCTGCTTCTCGTTATCGAAAGTCCTGATGAGCTGGAGAATTCTTTTCACGCTCGCATCGGTGTCAACGATAATCACCTGGTTGCTCTTCGGTACGTCAAGCACCACAGCATTCGCAGACAGAAAGGGAGTGATGAGCTTCACCACTTCACCTGACTGAAGGAAAGTGACGGGTACGACGTGTACGATCGATTTTCCCGTTGTGGGCAGTTGATCGGGGTCGTTGCCGAAGGAAATCGGCGAAGGTTCTCTGGATACCTCGCTCAAGGGTACGATTCTGTATAGACCGCTGTCCTCGACAACGCCGATTCCATTAAGTCTCAATATTACTTCCATTACGGGAAGCACCTGATCCCTGCTGATGGGAGCTACGGACCTGAAGGTGACCCGGCCCTTGATCCTCGGATCGACCACATAATTGACCCGCAGGATCTCGCCGAATACCGTTTGTGTCACGGAAAATACGTCCGCGTCGTCGAAATTCAGGCTGAAACTCCCTCTCCCCCCGGCCCTTCCTGCCATGCCGGTTTGGGTGAGCGCGGTTCCCGGAAGATCCGGTGCAAGCGCCGGTTGCCCGGATTGAGCCTGCGGCCGTTGCGGCAAGAGGGACGACGGGGACGGTGAATCCTTTGCTGGCCGGAGCGGGGCGGTGAGTGGTGAAGGAGACGGTAAAAGGGGCGAAGACATACCCTTGTCCGAGGGGGACGGCACGGGTGCGGGATTCGTGCGCGCCTGGCCCGGCGGCGCCGGAGCAAGCACTGCATGGCTCGATTCGGGGTCCGGCCGGGAGACTGCACCGGGTGAGGAAACTGTGGGACCCGGGATTTGTGTCTCTTCGGATTGGACAGCCGGCGTTTGCGTTTCCTGCCGGGTGGGCGCGCTGGACCCTTCAGCGCCGGAGGCAGCAGGAACCGGAACGAGCGTAACAAGACAAACAATTGCAAGCAGCCATGCTCCGATGAGGGCTCTTGGAAGCAATCGTTCAAACATCTCGGGTAAATACCTCAAACAATCATTCCCAGCTCACGACGTCCTTATCCTCTCCCTCGCCCCCAGGCGCTCCGTCCCTGCCGTGAGAGAGCAGGTCATATTCACCGTGTGCGCCGGGCGACTGATAGTTGTAGGCTTTCCCCCATGGATCATTGGGAACGGTCTTCTTCAAATACGGGCCGTCCCAGTTGTCCATGCCTCCCGGATTCGTCGCCAGCGCGCTCAACCCTTCCTGTGTCGTGGGATAGCGCCCGACATCCAGCCTCAACTGGTCGAGGGCCTGTCCCAGCAGTTCGATCTGGGCTTTTGCAGCCGCTTGTTTGCCCTTACCGAGCTTAGGAAAGAGCTTGGGACCGACCAGGGCGGCGAGCAGGCCGATGATGACCATCACCACGAGGAGTTCGACGAGGGTGAAGCCCTTCTTGTTTCGATACTCTGGTTCCTTTGTCACCCTTTGTTCCCTCCTTCGCTTCAAGATCTTTTTCTCGCAAATCCTTATAAAAAATAGCCAGTCGAGCAAATGATTCCATATTACGGTATACCCCGGCCCTGATTGTTTCTGTGGTAGAAGCGACGATTATCTTGTCATCCCTTTTGGTTACAGCAGCAAAGCGGGATGGAAGCAGTTTTGTTTTGACTGAAGGTTAAGAGCGTGCGGCAATGAAAAGGCAGCCGACCAACCCCTCGGCTGCCTCGTTCAGGTCCGGAACCGGAAACCCGGTGCTGCCAACCGGGCAAAAGACAGGAGCGGCCTGTTCGGGTGACGGTCTTCCCGGATTCTCTCCCTGCCGGTCATATTCTTATTCACTTCTGTAATTTCACTCGTAAAGACAGGCAGAAATAGCCTATCACGCCGGCGGCGGAAGAAGCGGACAGGATCGCTATTTTTGAGTCCTGAATGAGATCAGGCTCGTTGAAGGCGAGATTCGTGATGAAGATGGACATGGTGAAGCCTATTCCTCCAAGAACGCCTATACCCGCAATATGCCGCCAGTCTGCTTTGTCCGGGAGCCTGCATAGTCCGGTCTTGACCGCAATAAAGCAGAAGGCAACTATGCCCAGCGGTTTTCCGAGAAGAAGGCCTGCAATGATGCCGAGGGTGTTATGGTCGATAAGGCTCGAGTACCAACCGGATGCGAACTGAACATTTGTATTGGCGAGGGCAAAAACCGGAAGGACAAGGAAGGGCACGGGTCTATCCAGAAACCGCTGCATTTTATATGATGGCGAGGACTCGTTGCCCCGGCGAAACGGGATTGCGAATGCCAGGAATACTCCGGTGATTGTCGCATGGACCCCCGATTTACTCATAAAGAACCACATGGCTACTCCGAGAAGCGTATACCAGAGAAGGTTGTCAACACCTAACCGGTTCAGTGTGAGGAGCGCCACGAAAATTACCATTGCGACCGAAAAACTGATGAGGGAGAATTCATGCACGTAGAAAAACGCGATAACGACAATAGCGCCCAGGTCATCGATTATGGCGAACGCGGTAAGCAGAATTTTGAGCGACAGCGGAATTCTGCTGCCAAGCAGCGAGAGTACGCCCAGGGAAAAAGCGATGTCGGTCGCCATCGGTATGCCGAATCCCGATTGCGTCGGCCTGCCGATATTGAGGGAAAAATGGATGAGCGCGGGAACGGCCATTCCGCCAAACGCGGCGACTATTGGCAGCAAGGCGTTCCTGAAGTTCGACAGTTCTCCTTTATACAGCTCCCTTTCAATTTCAAGGCCGACGAGAAGAAAGAAGACGGTCATGAGACCGTCGTTTATCCAGTCGGCCAGGCTGTGCTTCAGATCGATTCCGAAAAACGACAGATCGAGCGTGCGCTGCCAGAAGGCCACGTATTTGTCCCCCATGGACGAGTTGGCGAGGAGAATTGATACGACGGTGCAGGCAATAAGCACGATGGCGCCGTTCTTTTCGCCATTGAAAAAATCATGGAACAGGTCCGCTATTTTTGTCTTCATTTCAGGGGCAAATATATAATTGCTCGGGGTGGCTAATGCGTCAGAACCTTTTTATGAGTCGAAACCGCCAGCCGTCGTCCTGCAGTTTCAACGTGGTGTCGCCGGGCCGCTCGAGTTGCATGCCTCTTCCAAAAAGAATGCTGCCCAGGCTTGCCACATTATAACCGATCATGAATTCAGCCCGGTATTCACCGGGAGCGAGCCTGCCGGACTGACTGGTCTCGACACGCTGGATCTTGGCCAGCCCGACCATGGGGTCATTACCGGTCCCGTTTTCAAAAGCGAAGAGATATGATTTCGATTTGTCGTAAAAACTCCTGCCTTCAACCGGGTCTACGGCAATAGTCTTTCCATAAGGCAACGACGTTGCAGACCGATCGCCAAGCAGCATGTGACGGTCTGTCAAGTCGGGACTTATTCCGACGGGGCCCAGAAAACTGAATGGCTTTGCCGACACAGGGAGATGCTTCGTAAAAGCGTCTGTAATAACGTCTTCCGGTTTTTTTGCAGCAGGATCACCGGCAAGGGCGAGACCACCCGCGCAGCAGAGCAAAACAGTAGCGAGGAGTAAACGAAAAAGCGGTCGGCATCGATAGCGATTTGCCAATAGGTTTATTTTTGCGCCCACTTTTTTCTGTCTCGATGGTTCAATCATAGACCTTCCTCCTTCCAAAATCAACCCGGCATGACTGCTAACGACCCGACTGTTTGCCCGGATATTCCATGATCGGTTCGTGGCACCAAATATGCTTAAATTCCTGCGGTTCGAATGAACCCAAAAAGGAGGCTGCCATGAGGTACTTGCGAGTCAGATACCGGGATAACCGTTACGATTACGTTCCGGACTTCATGCTCGATGTCCTGATCTCTTCAAATGAGATAGCCGGGTTTTATAGACCTTCACAGAAGAGATGGGTCATAGTCGGCAGGGACTTGCTGAGAGGCAGCGACGAATGTGCTGACGAGACCCTTCCGCGAAGAAGAAGCACCGACGTGTTGTAAAATAATCGAACGGATGAATCGGCGGATTAAGCCCGGATGACTATCCGGTTCGCTCAAACTTCTTATCTTCCGATCTTCTCAATCTTCCTTTCCCGGTGTTCCTGCTCTTTCCATTCCCCGGTGTCCGTCATCGTCATGTACAGTTCCATGAAATTGACTAAAAGGTCACGCCTCTCCTTGAGCGACAGGGTTGAATAGATCGGGGATTCCATGAGCACATTTATCACGTTTCTCATGATGCGCTTATTAAGTGACATATACCTCGGAGCCATGCAACTTTCGGGCCAGCTGCCATCTGTTTTCCATACTCCCTCATGAAGCATGAGGCAGCGAGATCATGGCAAAGACCGTAAAGAAATACGACGGCCTTCAGGACGCGATACCACATCTTTATAGCCTGATATCGGCTCCCGGAATGCGAAAACGGAGTTCTTTGCGCACTTCCCGGGTGTGTAAAGAATTACTGCCACAAGACAGGTATGAGAGGGATAAAGAGCCGCGACTTAAGGTGAGTGATTGTTTAATTGCCGGAGATGGGGCGCGATTGCTTACGACTCATCGATGTGTCGATGTTGTATTTCTTGATGCGGCTGTAAAGGCTTGGACGGCTCACTTTAAGGAGCTTGGCTGCCTTTGAAATATTGTTTCCGCAAAGGAGAAGGATCTCCTTTACTTTCTGGGCCTCGATCTGATTGACCTCTTCTTTTAGCGGCACCACTCCGGGCTTGGCTATTCTGGGCCCGTCGAGACCCAGGTCTGCCCCGCTGATGGTGCTGCCGTCCGACATAACTATAGCCCGCCTGATCTTGTTGATCATTTGCCTCACGTTACCCGGCCAGGAATAGCTTTCTATCGCGTCTATGGCCTTTCTGGTGAAGGCTTTGGTCAGCCCCATCTCCCGCGAGAACTTGTTCAGGAAAAACTTCGCCAGCACTAATATATCCTCTCCTCGATCCTTCAGGGGCGGCAGGCTGATAGTGAATTCGTCCAGTCGATAGTAAAGGTCGCTCCGGAACTTGTTTTCCTCTATTGCAAGGGACAGATCGCAGTTCGTAGCCGCAATGACCCGCACATTGACCCTCTTGCCGCTCGTCGAGCCTATCCTTTCAACAACCCTGTCCTGAAGGAACCTCAGCAGCTTCGACTGTAGGTTCATCGGCATTTCGCCTATCTCGTCAAGGAAGACGGTGCCTCCGTCTGCTGCTTCCATTTTCCCTTTCTTGCTCGCATAAGCTCCTGTGAACGAGCCTTTTTCATAACCGAAAAGCTCTGCTTCCAACAGGTTTTCCGGTATGGCCGCACAGTTGATCGTGACGAAGGGTTTGGCTTTCCTGGCGCTTCTCTCGTGAATTGCGAGGGCGGTCAGCTCCTTGCCGGTGCCGCTTTCTCCCAGGATCAGCACTGACAAATCCGTTTTCGCCACTTTTCTGATCTTGGAAAACACCTGAAGCATGCCGGGACTCGTGCCTACAAACTCCTGCATCTCCTCGCTGGCCTTTGATTTGAGCAGGTCGATGTCGACGTAGTTTATCAGTCTCTGCAATTGCTCTACCTGCAACTCATTGACCTTTCCTTCCAACCGTTTGAAAACTGCCATCTTTTCCCGATATTCAAAATAGTCCGGCTTTTCGAATACCAGGTCCCATCCGCAGTTCTTGCACATCTTCGGCAATACGGGGTAATGTTGGCCGCAAAAAGGACATTCGCTCCCCAGAATAAGATTGTCGACAATGTACTGCCATAGCTTCGTTCTTAACAACATGTCGACCTCGTAGAAGGACAGGGCATAACCGTCTTCCGCCTTCCTCACTATCCTGGCCGGGTGCTCCAGCAGGCCCTCCTGAGGAAGCTCATACCGTATCATTAGCCCGAATTCGAGTGCTTTAGGGTCCAGATTCTGGAGCGAGTTCCTGACGAAAGCGCCTTCAAGACCAATGTTGACGATGAGCGCATCCTTTCTTGTGGACCCCAATTCTATTTCGGCAGGGATTTGGACAGTAAGTCGAGGGCTTACACGCAAAGCGCACACTCCTGAACGATGATGTTGATCCTTGGGGCGTCACCATCCAGAATAGGAGTTTCAGCCAAATCTGTCAACGATTCAGAGGTCGCAAATCTAACGGGGCAACGGTCTGACAACCAAACCGAAAGGTATCTCCAACCAAAGTGTGACAGCCATTTTTGCAGTATTTTTGTGCCACTCAACCTTGACAGTTGGCTAAAGGAGAAAGAAGAAAAGTGTCTGATTGTTTGTCGAATTCCGGATGGGCGCGTGTAATCTGCAAACCGGAGGATTCATGGGAACGAGGTATCGTTTCCGATAGCAGCCTTCTTTTACAGTTATGGCCAGTCACAAATAAATCATTAATAATGTCAATAAGTTATGTTGTGACAGGTTGTTTTACACCCATGGCCCCTGATTGACAGAAGGTTTACAACGTCGAAAGAGGGGCGCTCTTCCTGCAGATAGGGCCGTTCCTCCCGCGATCCCACCCGCCGGATTGTAGTGATCTTTTACAGTCAGGAAAGGTGCGACACTATGAATCTCCTTACGAATCACAGTGTTAGACACTGGCACAACCGTTGCTCCCGTCTGAAATCCGAACCGCCTTACAAAGGGCCTACAATTGAAGAATTTGCAAGACTGTCATGAAAAATAGGAGGAGGTGGTGCGTATGTAGGGAAAGGAAGTGGTAAGGAAGAAATGTCGGTATGTTCCGTATCCACACAATTTAACCAACCATAGGAGGAGACCATGAAACTGAAAGCTTTATCGTGGGTTCTGGCGATCAGTTTGATAAGCGCACCGTTCATGCCCGCCTGGGCCGGAACAGGAGTTCTTTCGGACGATGATCTCAGCGGATTCAGCGCGCGCGGCTTGCAGGTCATCTACAATGGCCCTGTTACTGTCGGACAGGATAACAACAACGATTCCGTCCAGCTAAAGTCCGATGCCCAGAAGTCTGCCCGCGCGCTGATGCTCACGAACACGGCAGGATCAGCAGTAAACGTCGGTCAGAACCTGGGTTCGGCCTACGAGCTGATCGGGTTTAATGGCATTTTTCAGAAGAACGATCAGTTCGCCCTCAATCAGCCCGGCGAATCGGAGCAGTATATTTACAACAACCCGTTGGGCCTCATCGACATTACCGCATTGCAGGACAACAATAACGCTTCCGTTCAGCTTAAGGACGATGCCCAGAAATGGGTAGGTTTTGTGATGGCGAACACTGCAGGTTCCGCTGCGAACGTGGGACAGAATTTCGCCTCTGCCGGCAACCTGCTTTTCGGCAATCTTTTTGTCCAGAAGAACTATCAGACAGCCATCAATGACGCGTTGGTGTTTGATCCGGCGCAGTACGTATGGAATGGCGGTCTTGTTCTTGGCGTAGATGCATTCCAGAACAACAATAACGGGTCTACCCAAATTGTTGACACCCAGCAAGGCCACTACATAGCCGCCCTGAATACGGCCGGCTCCGCGGCGAACATGGCACAGAATTTCGCCTACGGGAAGAACGGGGCCCTGTTGGATCTCGCCATCCAGAAAAACTGGCAGAGGGCGGAGAACAACAGCGCGGCCGACCAGCACGTGCTTAATGGATATTCCATACTTGCCGCATCTCTGTTCCAGAATAACAATAACGGCTCTGTCCAGATCGAAGAGGGCGCTCAGGATCACATTAAGGCCATGGTGGTCGCAAATACCGCTTCCTCAGCCGAGAATATCGGACAAAACATTGCTTCCCTCAAGTCGGTGGTCAGCCTGAACCTGGGAGAGCAGGTGAACCGTCAGAAGGCCGAGAGCTACACGTATATGCACCAGGAAATCGAGAACGTGGCGCTGCTCGAACTTAATGCACTCCAGGACAACAACAACGGATCCGTGCAAGTCAACTATTCTCAGGATGAACCAAAGGGCCTGACCCTTTCCAACGTGGCCAACTCCGCAGTGAACATCGGTCAAAACATCATAACAATAGGTGATCTCGTGGGTCTCGATGTAGCAGAGCAGAAGAACGAGCAAAGGGCAACGGCCTACACAAACTCGACACAGGATATATCCAACCTTATCCTCTCTTTGTCGCTCGCTCAGGACAATAACAATGCTTCGGTACAACTGAACGGTTCCCAGAATGAGGCAAAAGGTCTTTCTATTCTCAACTCGGCAGGTTCAGCCGTCAATGTTGGCCAGAATTTTGCTGGGATCTTCAATGCCGCCGGCATCACCCTGATAAAGCAGGTGAATGAACAGAAGGCTTTTACAGGCACGGAAACGCTGGTGAACGGCAATGGAAATAGCGGTCTCTTCCTTCAGCCGAACCAGAATAGCATCCTTGTGGCCCCGTCCGTGGCAGAGCAGAACATCGAGAGTCTTGTTGCCGTGCTTCAGGACAACAACAACGGCTCCGTTCAACTCAACGACTCGCAGAACAGTGTAGAGGCTCTCTCCTTAGTCAACGCGGCCATCTCCGCTGTCAACGTCGGCCAGAATATCGCTTCAGTGAAAGGCCTGCTGCCTCTCGGCACAATAGTTGAGCAGAAGAATGTCCAACTGGCGGTCAACAACTCGTATACCGACCAGGATGTGGCGAACGGATTAGTCCTCGGCCAGAGAAACAACAACGGTTCAATCCAGCTGAATGAATCCCAGAGATATGTAGAAGGGCTGAACGTAGCGAACGTTGCAGGATCGGCCTTCAACGTAGGCCAGAACATCGCGAGCGTGAAGGGCATCACAGGCCTCACGGGCATCGTCCAAACCAACTACCAGGCCGCGATCAACACCGGTGCTGTTGTCATGACGCCCGGCATTGCACACTGAGACAGATAAGATGGGGGCTATCCGGTCCCCCATCTTTCAACACGAAGAGGAGGGAAGCACATGAAGAGCCTTATGGCGGCAATGGTGATGATAGCAAGCCTCTCACTGATGTTCCTACTCTTTCCCTCTGACTCACCGGCAGCAGAGAAGAATTTCATAGTCTCTTTCGGAACGGGTGGAATGTCGACTTACAAGGTAGTGGACAACACCTGCTTCGTTTACACCCTTGGGTACCCCAAGGAGGAAAAACAGATCTCCCAGCTGATGAACAACGTTCTCACCGACAGCATTGGCCAGGCAAAAAAGCAGTTTGCAAAGGAAAACGACGGACTGGTCAATGTAAAGGTATTTTGGCAGTTTTTAGGGAAAGAAAGGATCATTTACCAGGTGTGCGGCGATGTTGTTAAAAAAGGAGGTTACTAATGCGTGCAATGAAAGGAGCATTGATAGTTACCCTGTTCCTGTTTCTGGCTGTCGGAGTCTCTCACGGGAAAGGCCTTGAAGTGATGGCCGACAACGAGCTGGATGGCGTTTATGCCCGGGGCTTGAACTTCATAGTGGATGCGAACAGCTTCCTCGGTGGAAACACGCTTAATTTCAGCAACGTGGGCAACGTCACTCTGCCGAACGTCAGCACCCTGAACAACTCGCTTTTTATTTCCGGTGGCGCCCAGCAAGGGTCAATGGGTGTCGTAAATGCGGTAAATTCAGCAGTTAATATGCCGATAAACATCGTGGTGCTCATCAATTCGACGGCTATGGGTGGAATCAATATAAACAACCTGCTTTCGGCTGTTAACAAGTAAGAGGGAAACGCAGAGGTGCAGAGGTGCAGAGGGGCGGAGGAGCTGAGGTGCGGAGGAGCGGAAGGGGCATGGGGTAACGACCGGTGAACAAGCGTTTTCTCCTCCGCCCCTCTGCATAGCAAGGGGCGACATAAGCCAACGGCAAAAACGCCTCTTCCTTTTGTTGAGGGGGAGTCTCTGCGGGCCGGGCACCGCCAGGCGGTCGCGTAGAGGGGGCGACGCGAGCCCCAATAATTGCAATCGAGGAGGGCACGGCATGAGAGGAAAACTATTTCTTGCAGCCCTTCCAACTGTTGCGGTGCTTCTCAGCGTCCTTTTGTCCCTCAGCTCATTTGCTGAAGAAGGCAGGGACGCTGAGATGAACATCTCGGTTGGCGGGTCATTCGCACGGATGGTCATCAAACCCAAGGTCAAGCCGGTCTCGGAGTTCAAGCATAAGAACATCGTCAAGCAGGGACTCGACTTCAGTTGTGGAGCAGCCTCAGCCGCAACGCTCCTTAACTACTATTTGGGAGAGGCGGTTACCGAGGAAAAGGTGATCAATACCATGTTCAAAGTGGGCGACGTTGATAAGATCCTGGAACGACAGGGCTTTTCTTTGCTGGATATCAAAAAGCTGTCAGAAAACATGGGATACAAAGCCGTGGGTTACAAGACCGACCTGGAGGGGCTCATACTCCTCAATAAGCCCTGTGTGCTTCCCATCGTCCTTCGGGACTACAAACATTTCGTCATATTCAGGGGCGTCGCTCGTGGAAGGGTCTTTCTTGCTGACCCTGCCCTGGGGAACACAACCCTCTCCATCCATGAGTTCGAAAAGATGTGGTACGGCAATGTGGCGCTTGTAATCGAACCCCGGAACGGCCGGACAAACGACGGACTGAAATTGCGCGAGGAGGATTTTCAACTGGTGGCATCCGATACAATATGGAAAAGCACCATACGGACTCCTCTTCCTTTTACAAAAGGTGCCCGAGAGTTTTAGCAGCAATGACGGGGGAGAGTCGGCAGCATGTAAAGTCCGGCACTCCATGTGTTCACATGTCTTTACAGCGACCTCCTTTACCCCGTTGAATAGCCCCAGACAGTCTGATTTTTCAGTTAGGAGCCTTTCCCCGCTTTACACGTTGTTCTCCTTCTTTTACACCCGTTTAGCCCTGATGCAAGATAAATACTAGTAATATCAGTTACTTGTTGCTGGCATGGCCCTTGCTTACCTCGATCTATAGCTTGATATGTATTCTTTGTTGACGGAGGGCCAGGCGAGATGAAAAGAATAGCCACAAATATCCGCGTGCTTCCCTGCCTGCTTTCGTGCCTTCTTCTGCTATGTGCCCCGGCCCTTTTTGCGGAGACTATCGTTTCCTGTCCGGACGAGCCGGAAGTTCGCGTCGATTCCCGGAGCCATTTCATTCGCCTTCTGACATGCGAGGAGATGGAGGCGGTCTTTGCCCGGGGATGGACCTACAACGGGCAATACTTCACCCTGGCGACATGGGATTATGCCGGAAAAATAATCCTGTGGGACGAAGCGGGATCAGCGGGCAGGGCGAGGTGTTTCAACAATAAAGTAGGCATCAAAAACTAAAAAGGCGGGAGGTGATGTCACCGAAACAAGTGTATCGTCCGTAAAAACCGATCACGAATACTTATCTAACCAAGGAGGGAGTTTATGAAACGGGATTTTCTAAGGTTTCTTCTTGCGCTGAGCCTCATTGCCGCTCCGGTGTCTCCGGCATTTGCCGGAACTGATACCCTTTCCGACAACGAACTGGCATCCGTGAATGCCAAAGGATTTGCAGTCGAGGCCTCGAACAACAACGCATCCGTCCAGCTCTACGAAAGCCAGAACGGGATCAAAGGGGTCAGTGTGGTCAATATCGCGGGCTCCGCTGCAAACGTGGGACAGAACCTGACGAGCGTCAGTGAAACCGTGGGGATCGCACTGCTAACGCAGAAGAACGAACAGTATTCGGACAATACAGGCGGCGGGTTTTTCCAGACGACTTATAACACGGACTGGCCGGGGGATGCCGATAATTATTACAACAACAATGCTTCCGTGCAGGGCATGGGGTCGGGCTCGGAAACGGGCATAAGGGCGCTCAGCCTGGCCAACGTTGCCGGTTCTGCCTTCAACGTGGGCCAGAATATAGCGAAGGTGGAGGTCAACTACTTTGTTGACATGCTTCAAAGTAACGAACAGGAGGCTGTCAACGATTTTCTCGCTGTTCAGACCGTGGTGAATGAGGTTGGAGCACTGACATATCAGTCGAACAGCAACGCTACAGCGCAGCTTATTGATTCACAGAATTGGGCGAAAGGCCTGAGCATTGCCAACGTAGCGGCTTCCGCACCCAACGTCGGCCAGAATGTAGCCAATGTCAAAGGCGAGTATTTCGTCGGTGTCGGCCAGATCAGCATTCAGGAGGCCGAGGCGGTCATTGAACCGATCCAGGTTGTGGCCAACGATAATTGGGTCCGGTACCAGACGAACAATAATGCTTCTGCGCAAGGCGTAGATTCCCAAAACTGGGCGCAAGCGGTCAGTCTGCTCAACGCGGCTGCCTCTACCGTCAACGTCGGCCAGAATATAGCGAATGTCAAGGCAGACAAGTTTGCGTACATCGGCCAGGCGAACGTCCAGTTTACTGAAAATGATATCGAAGCTACCCAGCTTGTGGTCAACGGCGACGCCGACGCCAAGTACCAGGCGAACAACAACGCTTCCGTTCGGTTCGTAGACTCTCAGAATGGGGCGAAGGCAGTGAGCATTGCCAATTTGGCCGCGTCTGCAGTGAACATAGGGCAGAACATTGCGAATGTTAAAGTGGAGGAGAACTTCGAAGTCGAGCAGTTCAATATCCAGGCAGCCGTAGCTGACATTGAAACAACACAGGTTGTTTTCAACGCCGATGACGCCAAGCACCAGGCGAACAACAACGCTTCCGTTCAGCTCGTAGGCTCCCAGAACGAAGCAAGGGCGTTGAGCATTGCCAACCTGGCCGCCTCTGCGGCGAACATCGGCCAGAACATCGCAAAGGTTAAAGCAGAAGAAGATTTCGGTGTCGAGCAGTTCAATATCCAGGCAGCCGTAGCCGAGATTGAACCAACACAGGTTGTGAAGAGTGACGAGGTAAAGTACCAGAGGAACAACAGCGCCTCGGTCGCGCTCGTAGGCTCCCAGAACGAAGCAAGGGCGTTGAGCATCGCCAACCTGGCCGCCTCTGCGGCGAACATCGGCCAGAACATCGCAAAGGTTGAAGCGGAGGAAGATTTCGGTGTCGAGCAGGTCAACGTTCAGGCAGTGGTGGCCGATATTGAAATCAGCCAGACTGTGGCGAATGCGGACACGGTGAAGCACCAGGCGAATAACAAAGGGACCGTGGCCCTGAGAGGCTCTCAGAATTGGGCATCGGCTCTCGCGATCATTAATGCAGCTGCTTCAGCGGTTAACATCGGACAAAATATAGCCGGCATTAGCGGACAGCGGGATATCGACGTC
Source organism: Syntrophorhabdaceae bacterium PtaU1.Bin034 (assembly GCA_002067405.1). The sequence goes on from MVRP01000002.1 coordinate 82,635, forward strand.
TTTCAGACAAACAACCAGACGGCCAGCGTCGCAACCTTTCCGAACCAGACCTTGGAAAACGACGGAACGGTCATATACCAGGCTAACAACGGTACGTCTGTCCGGCTTATCGACTCTCAGTCCCATGCATCCGGCCTGGTCATTGCCAATGTGGCAGGATCAGGTGTGAACATCGGCCAGAATATTACTTCTCTGCGTGGACTTCTGGGAGGAAGCGTGAGTGTGGTCAATACCCAGACAGCTTACAGATAAACAAGACGGAGAGGGGGCGTTACGACGCCCCCCTCAATTCTCGATTGTACGGATGGCTCGATGGATAGAACAGTCAACAGTCTTTACAGACTTAAAGGAGGATGCGATGCGCGCAGTGAAAGGCGTTGGGATTTGTTTTGTCTTGCTTGTTTTGCTATCCGCAGGACCTTCCTTTGGAAGAGACCTTCAACAAATGACGGATAGCGAGCTTGACGGAGTGCACGCGAGAGGTTTGACGTTCCTTTTCGACAGCAGCACATTGCTGAACGGCGGCAGCATCAGCCCTTACAATATCAATTTTAACGGAACGAACAACCTGAGTCTCAGGAACTCCATAATGCTTTCGGGAAATGTGCAGCAGAGCGGGCTTGGAGTGGTCAATGCCGTCAACTCAACCGTCAATATGCCCATTAACCTTATTGTCCTTATCAATTCGCAAATATCCGGAGGAATTAACCTGAAAAACGTTCTCTCCGGGAGCAACCGTTTGTGGTAGCAAAGCAGGCCGGCTGTCACGCACCCGCTCCACAGCAATGAGGCGAAAGACGAGACAGGTTGCCGATTCTTTCGTAGCAGCGAAGGGAGACAACGTTCCCCCTTCGCTGCACAAAAGAAAGGTCGAAAGGATGCATTGCTGCAAGAAATACCTGTATTCACAAAAGGAGAATTCCATGAGGTTGAAGTTTTTGAGCTTACAGGTTGCATTGGATCCCACCCGGGTAATGAGCGTTATGGTTCTTGTTTTTGTCGGCGTTCTCGTCAGCGGCGTTTCTGCTGCGGAACTCCCGGCTGTCGATAACAGGCCGGCGGTGATGAGCATTTCCGTTGGCGGGGGAGGTCCCCTTGGCAGGATGATCATAAAGCCGAGAGTGAAACCGCTTTCGTTTTTCAAGGAGAGGCATGTGGTAAAGCAAGCGCTTGATTTCAGCTGCGGCGCCGCGTCAACTGCGACCATCTTCAAGTTTTATCTGGGGGAGCAGGTGACGGAGAAGAAAGTAATAGAGGACATGTTCAAGGCAGGCAACGTAAATAAGATCATTGAGAGACAGGGCTTTTCTCTTCTCGATATCAAAAAGTTCGCTGAATTTATGGGCTATCGAGCTGTCGGGTACAAGACGGATATCGAAGGTCTTGTCTTGCTTAACAAGCCCTCGATTGTAGCCATCATGCTTCGTGATTACAAGCACTTTGTTGTATTTAGAGGGGCTGAAGGGGGAAAGGTGTTCCTGGCTGATCCGGCCCTTGGCAACACGACCCTCACCGCCCGGGAATTTGAGCAAATGTGGTATGGTCATATTGCGCTGGTAATAGAACCGCGCGACAAGCAGGCTAGGTCTGACCTGAAAATCGAACAAGAGGACAAGTTGCTGATAACGCCCACGGACCTGAGAAGATCGCTCTATTACAACGCAATTCTCTTCGGCAAAAGCCCTAAGGAGTTTTGATTCCCTCCTCTCTTCCGCCGCAAATCCGCGCCCCGGGCAGAAATAAACATTCTGGCTTGACATAGAACCGCGCTCCCGCTATCCTTGTAATACAACCGAATCAGGTTAGGATAATCCGAAGACAAGGGAGGGAAACATGAAGAGAAAAGCCCTTATGGGTGCCGCTCTAGCACTGTTGTTGACCCTAGTTCCCGAGATCGTTTTTTCGGAGGCCAAGACAGAAATGGAGAGACAAAAAGAAGCGGCTGCACTCATTGCCGCATCAAAACAATATGTCCTGCTGAAGCGCAATCAATGGGAAATCGAGAACAGTCTTTCCTATTCCTACTATTCAGCCAACCAGATTTATCTTCAGAGCTTTGCCATACTCGATCCCGTATTTCTCACCCTTGGCGAATTCGGAATAGAGTCGGCCAGAAGGCATATCTTCACCTACAACCTGGCGAGCAGGTACGGCATAACCAGGAACCTGCAGATGGATGTCAATTTTCCCTTCGTCTACCGGCATGATTTGATCACGATCGTAGGCTCCAGTTCCTCGGATTCCGAAAGGACGCTCAACAAAGCCGCCTTGGGTGACATTTCTTTCGGTTTAAGCTATCAGCCCATTGCAGAGACGGCGAGCGCCCCGGGGCTGGTCCTCAATCTCGCCTTCAAATCCGAATCCGGCAAAAGCCCTTTTAATATTGATCCGAAGAAGGAGCTTCCGACAGGTACCGGATATCCATCGATAAAAGGGGGAGTAAATCTTATAAAGAGCATTGATCCCGTGGTGGTGTTCGGCGGTGTTTCCTATGCGCTGAATATGTCAAAGGGCGGCATAAACCAGACAGTCACCTCAACGGAGGGGACCACCGGAATCCTGCGGAGTGTGGATCCCGGCGATACACTGAGTTTCAACATGGGTCTTGCCTATGCGCTCTCATACAAATTCTCCCTCAATTTCCAATTTCAGCAGGATTACACCTTCAGCACGAAAGCCAACGGAAGGACGGCTCCCAACACGGAGCTTAACTCGGCAATGATGAGAATAGGCGCAGGCTGGAGCCTGACCCCCAGAACGTCCCTCAATGTAAGTGTTGCAACAGGGCTGACCACTGACTCGCCTGACTTCACCGTTGAGATCCGGATCCCGATACTTGTTTTTTAAGGTGCCCCGAGGGCAATTGATTAGGAACCGGAGGATCACTATCTTATTCTCGAGGCCGGATGAGGTAGCTGGACGAATTTTCATTATCCGTGTCAACAACATTGATAAGGAGGTAAAGGTGATAAATGAAAATTTGAGAAAGACCCTTCAGCTTGCGTTTGCCACAGTTGCTGCTACCCTCGTGCATCAGCAGATGAAGATAGCGAATCTCGAGAACATTATGTTGTCGAAAGGAATGGCACAGGAGAAGGATTTTGTGGTGGCAGGGTTACAGGAAGAGGCGAAGGTCGATGAAATGATGAACGTGTATTTCCCCGAGCTTGTGCATCTTCCCGAGCTGTTCGACAATGTGTAGCGCTCCCGCTGCCGGGCTTTTAGACGCTGCTAACGGAGAAATGACTGTCTTACCTGGCAAGACCTTTGACTCACAATATGAGACATCGATCTTACATGGTGAGACATTTGGTCTGGCTGGCTTCGTTGGCATTTTCGCTGATTTTAGCGTTGCGTGCCGGTAAAACGGGACAAAGAACGCATCTTGTCACTGCACTCGGCTATGGCACGATTATTGAAAAGATTTGGGACAAGCAGCCGCTACTATTAATAATATTGCGCATCTAATTCCATGCACTTTCCAGAACGACGGTAGGCACAGACACGACATCGTAAACAAAGGGAGGCAGACGATGGCAATAAAGCTTGCGATAGCGTCGAGCAGTCGTCTTTTCTGCGAAGGTATCAGAAAGCTGATGGAAAGTGATTCGGAGATTACGATTGTGGGGGACACTGGTCAGACAGGGAGCATAGAGGACCTTATGGAACTGGACAGCGACATCATATTGATAGATCATCGGGCCCTCTTCGGCATTTCAAGGCACGCCTTGACGGAGAACGGCCATACCGCCAAGTTCATCCTTATCGAAAGCAGGATTGAGCCATCGCTGATCGATGGTGAAATTATCGAGCTTATCTCCAAGGGTGTGATGGCCGGCATCCTGTCGGCCGATGCCGACGGAGAACTTTTGAAAAAGGCCGTGAAAGTTGTCGCTTCGGGAGAACTGTGGCTCGGTCATCTTACCATCAAGAATATCCTCAGCCAGGCAATGTTTATTAAAAAGAGTATCACCAGGCAGGAATCTGAAATAGCCGGACTGATCTTGAGGGGCTACTGCAACAAAGAAATCGCCCGTGAGCTAAAGATAACCGAGGCAACGGTAAAATCCCACTGCAACAGACTGTTCAAAAAATTCAACGTCTCAGGAAGACTTCAACTCGGTTTGAAGCTGAAAGGGCTTTACGAGGACAAGAAATTTCTGCCGGCGAACTGAAGACACGGGTGCCGCATTAAGAAAATCCTTCGCTTTTCCGCCTCGTTACCCATCAGGCATTGCCTTAGATCGCATACAATAATATAGAGGACGGAAAAAAGGGAGGGAAACGAGTGAAGTGATCCTGACCGGGATATCTCACTCATCCGGGAAAATGGCTGTCGCCGCCCGGGCAATCCGGTCTGGAAATTGACTTTTCGCAGCACATGTGCTAAAAACTGAAGAAAGAATGGTGAGTGTAGCTCAGCGGTTGGAGCACCGGGCTGTGGACCCGGGGGTCGAGGGTTCAAATCCCTTCACTCACCCCAAATAGACTTCATGGAAAGAGAACAAATCATAGAGAGAATCAAGTCTGAGAGCAAGAACGGCAAATTGTCGTGCCCCCGTGCGTTGGCGATGGCGCGCGAGTTGGGTATTTCGCCAAAAGAGCTCGGAGACCTCCTGAACGAACTCCGAATCAAGATCGCCGGGTGCCAGCTCGGCTGCTTTCCTTGACATCCCTCAGAAGGCAACAACATTTTCCAGCCTTAATTTTGCCAAGCTTAGAAACTTGCAACTTGTGAATATAGCGGGTTGCCGTAATATATCGCCGTCAAAGTAGCTGATCAAAAGAAGAGGGCTCGCCGTCGTGTAAGCGGCAAGCCCCTCTACGATACGTCCTTACGATCAGACCTTTACGATTTCAAATGACAACTGGCCGTCATCGTACTTAAGCGGCCGAATGGTAACATCCATTCCGACCTTTACGTCCTCAGGTTTCATGTCTTTGGCAAGCCGTGCAAAGAGCTTCAGCCCGCCGCCAAAATCCACCACGCCCATGGTGTAGGGGGGGTCGGCCTCGAAGCCGAAGGGAGCGTAATAAGCAATGGTGAAAGTCTCCAACTGGCCTTTCTTGGGCATATCGAACCAATCCATTTCTTTTGAAAAGCAGCTCGAACAGTCTGCCCTTGGCGGGAAGAATTTTGCGCCGCACTTCTTGCAGGCCGTGCCTTCAATCTTGCCTTCGCCCAGAAAATCGACGAACTTTGCGGTTTTTGTCACAGCAGTAAAGCTTTTTCTACCGAATTTTTCGAAACCCATTTGTCACCTCCCGAATATTGTAACGTTTCCGTAAAGGCCAACACCGCCAACGTTATGAACAAGGCCTATATCAGGGTCACCCGGAACCTGCATCGGGCCGGCCTCTGCGCGGAGCTGAAGGACTATAGTACGCATCTGGGATCCGCCGGTTGCGCCGATCGGATGTCCTTTTGAAAGAAGACCGCCGTCAACATTGACCGGAATTCTTCCTTCCTTGTAGGTCGCCTTTTCACGGATCAACTGCTTGCCTTCACCCATTGGGGCAAAACCCAGGCCCTCATAAGCCATTATTTCAGCGATCGTGAAGCAGTCGTGAACTTCCGCGACCTTAATATCCTTTGATGTGACACCTGCCATTTTGTACGCCTGCTCCGCTGCTTTGTAGCCGACGCTCAAACCCTTGGAGAAATCGGGCCTTGCCGCCATGTTAACGGCCTCGGAAGCGGCGCCGATGCCTATTATCCAGACAGGTTTCTTGGAGAAAGCCTTGGCCTTTTCTTTATTGGCGAGGATGACGCAGGAACTGCCGTCTGCATTGGCGCATGCATCACCAACCCTGATGGGCCACGCAACCGGAGCAGCCATCTTTGCCTCGGGATTGTTCGGGTCGAAGTCTGCTGCCTTAACGCCTTTCCTGTAGACGGCCCTCTCATTGATCGTGCCGTAGCTGGCCGACTTCAGCCGCACATCTCTCAGGTCGTCGTGGGTGAGGCCGTTTTTCGCCATGTAGGCCTGGGCATACAAAGCGTAATAAGCAGGCATCATCGTGCCAAAGGGCGCCTCCCACTGGATGTCCGCGCCTCTCCCCATCCTTTCCTGCGATTCTGCCGAGGTGATCTCGGACATCTTCTGAAATCCCAGCACTACAACGACATCATGGAGTCCGGCCTTGATCATGCTGTAGCCTACCTTCACTCCCGCGCTGCTTGATGAACAGACGGTCTCGACATAGAAGGTCGGCTGTGGGATCAGGCCGAGATACTCGGCAAGGACACCGGCAGGCGATCTCTGCTTGTCGTACTCAGGAGCCGAGCAGAAGACGGAGGCATCCACATCCTTCTGGGTAATGCCGGCATCCTGCATTGCCTCCCTGAAGGCCTCAAATGCCAGCTCACGGATGGATCCTTCGTAGCCCCTGACGAATGAGCTTTGACCCACACCAATTACTGCAACATCTTTTTCCATAAACCCCTCCTTCGTCTTTTGTTATTGTTTTCTGCTTTTGTTTTTTTGATATATCAGCACAAAATGATTGTGTTGCTCTATTGTTTTTGAAAAGACGTGACTTCCATCGTTTCTCGATACGAAATAAAGAACATCGCTCTGCTGTGGATAGAGGGCCGCAATGATTGAACTTCTTGAAGGACTGCAGATGGGCCCCTTCGGAAGTCCTTTCAGCTTGTACGTGTTATACGGGGTGTCGGATGAAAGATCGGCTTTTTTAAGATCCCTGTTAAAGCTTCCGAGGCCGTAGATCACGGTGGGGTCTGCATCCAACGTCATCCCGAGCCGAAGTCTGTTGTGAAATACGGCGGAGATCAGTTTCTTTTCCTCCTCCAGTTTCGCCTCTTTTTCGATAATGGAGGCAAGGGAGAGGACCTGGAGCATACTCATGCGCAGTTCCTGCATCCTTTGTTTTATATCTTCTTTTTCAAGAAATTTAAAGGTTCGCTGGACTATTTTTTCGAGAAATTCATCGACTTCGGTCTCTTTGCTGAAGAAGTAGGTATCGGGAGCCAGAAAGCCTTCGAGCGAGTCTGCGGGGATAGCGAGCTTCTTCAAAAAATCCTGCTTGCTCGCCAATTGAAGAAATGCTTTGGAGTCCATGATTCCTGCCTTCTCAATCACGTCGCCGATAGTGTAAAGTGTATAACCTTCCACGATTCTCAGGGTATACACTTTCCTGTCACCGTTGGCCATTTTTTTTGCTATATCAAAAACAGACATGTTCTTCGAGAGCTCGTATTCCCCTGCGACGACACGGCCCCGGTAGAACAAAAGCGAGCCAAACAGAAAAAGGTATCTGGAACTGACCAGGTTCTCCTGTTCCAGATGCTGTGCAATAGTACTGATCTTTGTTCCTTTCTTCACGACAAAGCTGCTCGGCGTATCGCCGTGATTTCGTTGGCCGCACGACCAAATGAAGGGTTGCACGATAAGGAGGATCAGAACGGTGAGAACGACAAGCCGCCGCTTACCCCCGGTCCTGAGCATCCAGGTATCCCTGCAGAATAATCTGGGCGGCCATGATGTCGATCATCCCTCTGCGTTTTTTTCTCCTTATCGACGCCATATCAAAAATCCGATGGGCCTCATCCGTGGTAAACCTCTCATCCCACAAATCCACAGGAAGCCCGGTCGCCCGCCTGATACTCTCTGCAAACTGCTCAATCAGCTGTGCCTTGGGACCCAGTGATCCGTCCAGGTTTTTTGGCAGTCCCACGACGATACGCGACACTTCAAACTGCTGCACAACTTCCTTTATTGCAGCGATATCTTTGCTTTGAGAGCCAGTGGTAGTGTAGAGCTTTAACCCTTGGGCTATCTTGCCGCCGGCATCCGATAAAGCGATGCCGATTCTCTTTTCCCCGACATCAAGACCTAATACCCGCACCGTAAAGGGTAGCATAACGACTGTTTTACTTCAATGATAAAAGCATTTTGGCCCAGTCTGGTGCATTCAGGGACCATCACCCGGACGGGTACAAGCTGCTCCTCTCGAAACCGTGACTGGAAGAAACGCACGGAACGGTTAGCGGCAGCCGGGAAGGAGCGTAAATGGAAAACAATGATGTTGGCGCCTCTCTCAAGGTTAAGGAGCTTTGTGACTATGTACCATGAAATTATCCTCCCAATCCGAATCCTATCCGCTTGAATGGGCCCGTGCTCTACCGCTTCTCCCGTAATAAGGGCATTTGCCACCCGGCAACACCGGCCCGGCATTACGGGCATTCTGAATCTAACTTGTCGCTTCGCCGCGGGAATTGGCGTTTTCGGGATATTCGGCCTTTTTGTGGGGCTTTTTTTGTCTTGACATAAATTTCTATTGTAGCTAAAATTTGCTCCATACGTTCTATATTTTGTAAAAATTTTCACAAGTAAAAAACTAGAGAGGTCGCCCATGAAACTAGAAGGAAGAAATGCAGTCGTAACCGGCGGCGGTAGAGGCGTGGGAAGGGCAATCAGTATTGCTCTGGCGGCGGAGGGCGCCAACGTTACGGTTAACTACGCAGGCCGCCAGCAGCCGGCCGAGGAAGTAGTTGGAATTATACAGGGCATGGGTAGAAAAGCGGTTGCCGTCCAAGGTGACGTGGCCAAGTGGGAAGACGCCCAGAAGATCGTCGACACGTGTGCACAGAACTTTGGATCTGTCGACATCCTTATTAACAACGCAGGCATATCGAAACCGGCCATGCTTCACAAACTGAGCGACGAGGTGTGGGACGAGGTCGTCAACATTCAGATGAAGGGTCCGTGGCACATGATAAAGGCCGCTTCAAAGTACTTCATGGAAAAGAAGTACGGTCGCATTGTAAATGTTACGTCTGTTGCAGGTATGGTTGGTACCACCGGACAGATCCACTATGCGGCAGCGAAAGGCGGGGTGGTGACGTTGACGAAATCGGCCGCAAGAGAGCTTGCCCGCTACAACGTCACATGTAACTGTATATCCCTTGGAATCGTGACCACAGAAATGACGACGACACTGCAGCAGGACGAAAAGATGAGGGATATCTATCTCAGGCGCATCCTTCTGAACAAATACGCTGAACCCGAGGATGTTTCTCCTGCCTTCGTCTTCTTCTCTTCGGACGACGCACGTTATATCACCGGGCAGGTACTGCCGGTGGACGGCGGCTACGGGATGACGTAAAACGGGGCGATCTATAACGAATAGGCGGAAATAAAAACATTGGAGGTGTCGGAATGGCTGATATACCAAACGTAATTAAGCAGTGGCAGATGGTGCAACCAACTGTGTTCAACAGAGAAACCAAGGAGACGACGCCCGGCAAACTGGCCGTCGCGGAAATCCCGGTTCCTGAGCTTAAAGAGGGTGAGGTCCTCGTGCAGGTTGCAGGTTGTGGCGTATGTCACACCGACCTGGGGTATTTTTATGACGGTGTTCCCACTGTCAGCAAGCCCCCGCTGGCCCTCGGACATGAGATTGCCGGTACGGTTATCGCTGGCGATCCTGCATGGGTTGGAAAAGAAGTTATCATCCCTGCAGTTATGCCGTGCAGGAAATGCATCCTTTGCAAGACCGGAAGAGGCAACAGGTGCCTCGCTCAGAAGATGCCCGGTAATTCCATCGGCGTCTATGGTGGCTTTGCAAGCCACATCGTCGTTCCATCCATCGATCTTTGTTTTGTTGGGGACAAGAAAGGCTATAAGCTGGAGCAGCTGGCCGTGGTTGCCGACGCAGTGACAACACCCTATCAGGCAGCCAAAAGGGCAGATTTACAGCCCGGCGACAACGTCATCATTATCGGGGCCACCGGAGGCGTGGGAGTGTATATGGCTCAGATGGTCAAGGCACTCGGAGCAAGATCAGTCATAGGTATTGCCCGGAACCCCCAGAAGCTGCAGAGAGCGTTGAACTTTGGCTGCGACCACGTTATCAGCACGCTGGATAAGACGAACAAGGACATCGTAGGCGAGTGGAGGAACTACTGCAAGACGAAAGGCCTTGATCAGGCAGGGTGGAAGATCTTTGAGGTTACGGGATCGAAAGCCGGGCAGGAATTGGCCCTCGATCTTCTCTCGTTTGTCGGCAAACTCATCCTTGTCGGTTTCGGCATGGCAAAGAGCGAGTACATGTTCTCGAAACTGATGGCGTTTGACGCCGAAGTCATTGGAACCTGGGGCTGCCTCCCCGAGTACTATCCTATCGTCCTGGATATGGTGCTGAACAAGAAGATTCTCATTGATCCGTTCGTCGACGTAAGACCCATGAGCACCATCGCGGCGACATTCGATGAGATTCACAAAGCTGGATCCCCTGAAAAGAGGGTTGTGTTGACGCCAGATTTCTAATGCCATTAAAAAACTATTAGGAGGAAGATTATGTCATTAAGTTGGATGCCTAGAGAACACGGATTGAAGGATCACAGCAGACATACGTCACAGTGGTGGGGCACGCAGGCTCCGTGCACCGTGTACGAGAAGAAACCCTTGACAGACCCGAAAGGCAACGTAGTTCCCGGGCTGTACGTGGCATGGATTACGCTCAACAATCCTGCTCAGTACAACTCCTATACCACGGAGATGGTGAAGGGCGTTATCGCCGGTTTTGAAAATTCTTCTACCGACCGCGAAGTCGTAGCAACAGTTTTCACCGGCACGGGCCCGAACGCGTTCTGCACGGGCGGCAACACGAAAGAGTACTCCGAATATTACAGCATGAGACCCGAAGAGTACGGCGCGTACATGGAACTTTTCAACAACATGGTCGACTCCATCCTTATGTGTAAAAAACCGGTTATTTGCCGGGTAAACGGCATGAGAGTTGCCGGCGGCCAGGAAATCGGCCTCGCCTGCGACCTCGCCGTTGCATCTGACCTCGCCATTTTTGGTCAGGCAGGTCCTCGCCACGGTTCAGCCCCGGTTGGCGGGTCGTCAGACTTCCTCCCGTGGTTCCTTACCGCTGAAGATGCGATGTGGAACTGCGTAAGCTGCGAAATGTGGTCCGCATACAAGATGAAGGCCAAGAACCTGATCTCCAGGGCCCTGCCTGTCCTGAAGGACGACAAGGGCAACTGGGTCAGGAACCCGCAGGTCATTACCGACACCTTCGTAAAGGACGGCGAGATCGTGTATGGCGAGTACAAAACCGGCGACGAGGCCAAACAGGCACGGGCATGGGTAAATGAGAAACTGAAGAATAACGACTATGATTTTTCACTGATCGACGCAGAAGTAAACAGGATCGTCTGGGTCTTCGCAAATCTGTTCCCCGGTTGCTTGATGAAATCCATTGATGGCATCAGGCAGAAGAAGAAGTCATACTGGGATGTGATGAAGAACGATCACAGATACTGGCTGGCAACGAACATGATGGGCGAGGCATTCCTCGGTTTCGGCGCTTTCAACACGAAGAAGATCACCGGGGTCGATACCATCGACTTCATCAAGAACCGCCAGCTTATCGCTCAGGGCGCCCTGAACAACGAAGAGTACATGGAACAGGTTATGGGGAAACCGCAGGCGAAGTAGTTGCACACATAGCAATAGCACCACCATAGGGGGGCTTTTGCTCCCCTATTTTTTTTACTGCCTTTTGACGCAAGCACCTTAGGCCAAATAGCCGATGAGTGCTAAAAACTGCTGGAATTATAAGTCGAAACTGTGATAAAAGTTGGTATCGACATCGTACTTTAAGCACTGCTAAGGATCCCGTACGCGGGGTTGCAATTCATACTATCAGAAAGGGGGATTTCTCATGGCTTTCAACTCGATTACCTATGAAAAGAAAAACAAAGTGGCAACTATCACGCTTAACACGCCTCCGCTCAACTGGCTTACCATCTCAATGATGAAAGAGATCAACCAGGTGCTTGTAGAAGTGAAAAACGACCCATCCATACAATTGCTGGTTTTTGACCACTCGGGCGAGAAAGCATTTTCGGCAGGTGTCGACGTCGCGGACCATACAGAAGATAAAGTGGACGAGATGATCGCGGTTTTTCACGGAATGTTCCGCCTCATGGTTGAGATCGATATCCCGACCGTCGCTGTTGTGAACGGTGTTGCAGCCGGAGGAGGATGCGAGGTGATTGCATTCTGCGATATGGTCATTGCCTCCGAGAAATCACGTATCGGCCAGCCGGAAATCGCTGTCGGTGTTTTTCCGCCTGTTGCGGCTGCATGGTTTCCGAAAATCATCGGCCTCAAAAAGACCTACGAGCTTCTGCTCACCGGTAAGATGGTCACCGCAAAAGAGGCGGAAGCCATCGGTCTTGTCAATGCAGTTATCCCCAACGAGAATTTCAGAGAAGGGGTCGACAAATTCCTCGGTGAGTTGCTGAACAAGAGCCGCCCTGTTGCTATGTGGACGAAACGGGCGATCAAGGCCGGGCTGAGCCTCGATTTTGCGCAGGCATTGAAGGCATCGGAGATCATTTATCTCCACGGCTGCATGGCGACAAAGGATGCGAAAGAAGGCATCGCTGCCTTCATGGAAAAGAGAAAAGCCGTGTGGAAGGATGAGTAAAAGAGCACCATGCTGTTTACCCCGAAAGAAGAGATTCAGAACAGGATAGACAGGTTAAGACCATTAATTGAAAAGGCCTCTCTCGACGGGGCCTTTTTTCATTATAAAATCGATTACTTTTACCTGTCGGGCACGATGCAGGACGGCTTTCTTTTTGTTCCGCTCGATAGTGAACCGGTGCTTTTTGTGAAAAGGGAGCTGAAAAGGGCCAGGAGGGAGTCCCCCCTTAAAGAAGTGATCCCGATACGAACGCTTGAGGAGACAAAGACTCATACGCGGGGGATGAAGCGGATCGGATTGCAGCTGGACGTGATGCCGTACAATATGGTGATGAAATATAAGGAACTTCTTCCCGAAGCTGAGTTCATCAATGTGTCGCCGCTGACAAAGACGATCAGGAAAAAGAAGTCGCCCTTTGAAATAAAGATAATGGAGAAGGCGGCCGCAATTGCCAGGAAGGTGTATGAGCGGGTCCCCGAGATTCTGCATGAGGGGATGAGTGAAATTGAACTGGGCGGACTCATGGAGTCCTACGCGAAGCCCTTGGGACACGAGGGGCTTTTGCGCATGCGCTCTCTCAACTATGAGCCCTATACCTGGCACATACTCAGCGGTCGCACAGGCAGTATTGTGAGTCAATCCGATTCGCCTATGGGTGGCCTCGGGCTTTCGCCGGCTTTTCCGGTAGGCGCGAGCCTGAAAAAGATGCGAAAAGGCGAGCCTATCCTGGTGGATTTCGGGATAAGCTACCATGGCTACCACATGGACCTCACAAGAATGTATGCAATCGGCTATATGCCCGAAGAGTTTGTCCGGGCCTACGAGGTCTGTAGGGATATACACAATCGGGTGCTTGGCGCCGCCCTTACGGGAATGACAGCGTCCGATCTGTTCTACTATTCCAAGGAGTTGGCGCACGATGCGGGGTTCGGGGCCTATTATCTGGGCTACGATCATCATAAGGTCAGTTTTCTGGGTCACGGTATAGGCGTTGAACTCAGTGAATTTCCTTTTATCGCCCCGCGGCATGATTATCCCATAGAAGAGGGCATGACCTTCGCCCTTGAACCAAAGATGGTTCTTCCAAGGAAGGGTGCAAGCGGTATAGAAAACACGGTCGTTATAGAAAGAGGTGGTTACCGGATTCTGTCGGACGTAAACGATAGTATCATCGTTGTATGAAAATCCTCTTTTCAACCGGCTCTCTCTTCTATCTGCCCTTGAAAGAGATTTTTCTCATCGCCAGAGATGCCGGCTTCGACGGGTGTGATCTTGTGGTCCAAAGCCACCTCGATGACCCTTACTATAAAGAAACGCTGCACGAATGTATTCAGATCCTGCCTGTTTTTGCAATGCACACGCCTTTCCTGAGACTGACGTCATGGGGCAACCAAATCGAAGCGCTTATCAAGTGTATAGAGGTGGCGAAGGAATTCGGGATAGGAGTGGTCAACTTCCATCCTCCCTCATGGTTTTCGATGGAGATAGGTTTCCTGAAGTGGTTCAGGGGGATAAAGGATTTCCAAAGAGAGCTCAGGTGTGAGCCAGTCTTTCTTGCCCTCGAGAACATGCCTCTTCTCGCCAAGAGCACGAAAATCAATACGTATGTGCTGAATACCATTGATGAAATAATCAGGTTCGGGTCACAGAGGAATCTGTATTTTACCCTGGATACGACACACGCGGCGACCACGGGCCACGATATCATCCCCACATTTCTCAATCTTTATAAGACAGGAAGACTAATGCATGTTCATCTCAGCGACTATTCCCGCATAGGCAGTCACCTTTTTCCCGGTTCCGGGAGCTTACCGATTGTGAAGCTCCTGAATACAATGAGGAAAATGGGCTATAATCAGGCGATCAGCCTTGAAGTATCTCCAATGCAGCTGCCTTCTGCGGCTTTGCCCCTGAAGAAGGTTCTCTGGTATGCAGCATCCTTTCTCAAGATGCATGCAGGAAATGAGCTTCAGGAAGGGGAAGAGCGTGGCTAAACAGAAATCAATCTTCATGTGTGAGTCCTGCGGATACGAAACCCTGAAATGGATGGGGAAATGCCCGAGATGCAACGGATGGGACACCATAAAAGAATGCAAGGTGGAACCGGAAGGGGAGAGGCAGGAAAAAGAACACCCCGTCATTATGGAGGACGATGAGCTATCGGAAGAACGGGTGGTGCTTGGAATTGAAGAATTGGACAGGGTGCTGGGCGGAGGCCTTACCGTAGGCTCCTCGGTACTTCTTGGCGGTGACCCCGGCATAGGCAAGACTACCCTTTCTTTCGCCGTGGCATCCCGCATGGTCGAACTGGGTCTGAACGTCCTTTATGTGTCCGGAGAGGAATCCCTGAAACAACTGGCCGGCAGAAAGAAGCGGCTCGGGTTGAAATCGGCCTTTTCTATACTTGCCACAAATCAGCTCTTTGACATTGTCGACGCGGTTAATGAAAAAAAGTATAGCCTTGTCATCATTGATTCGATTCAATCCATCTACAATTCCAGGCTCGCTTTTTTGCCCGGAAGCACGAGCCAGATCAAGGATGTGAGCTCGCGGCTTATCAGAGAGCTGAAACAGCAGGAAATCACCCATATATTCATAGGGCACGTGACGAAAGAAGGGACGATTGCGGGTCCTAAAATACTCGAACATATGGTCGATACAGTGCTTTATTTTGAAGGCGACCGGACAATGCCGTACCGGATGCTCCGGGCAATAAAGAACAGATACGGGCCGGTGGACGAAATCGGCCTCTTTCAGATGAAAAAGGAAGGTCTTGTGAGTGTTGAACCCTCCCTGTTTTTTCTCTCTGAGCGGGGGCAGGCAGGCTCGGGAAGCACGCTTTTCCCCCACGTCACCGGTTCGAGACCGCTCATAATCGAGGTTCAGGCCATATGCCCGAAGACGAGCTTTTCCTTCCCCAAAAAGCTGTCTGTCGGCTATGATGTGAACCGCCTTTTTATCCTTGTCGCCGTTCTCGAGAAGTCTCTCGGCATTCCTTTTTTCGATCGGGATGTGTACGTAAACGTCACGGGCGGCATAAAGGTTGCCGAGCCGGGGATCGATCTTGCGGTCGTCGCCTCCATTCTCTCCAGCTATAAGGACGTGAGCTGGAACCAGGCAGCTTTTTTCGGCGAAGTCGGCCTGACCGGCGAGGTACGAAGGGTGGTAAGCGCGGAGATGAGGATCAGGGAATGCGAGAGGCTACAGATAAGGAAGGCGTTTTGCCCTCGCGGTGTAGAGAGCCTTCCGGGTATCGAAGTGATGCAGGTAAACGACCTGAAACAATTATATGAGCATCTGGCGAAGATGTAGGAAAGCACGTACCCTCACGGAGGCGTTTTATGATTGTCGGCGGTAAAGTACGCTGTATGTACTTGACAAGAAAAGCCCGAGAATTTAATCTATTGCATCATGAAAATTTCCACGCAGAGCAGATACGGATTAAGAGCGCTATTTGACATAGCCTACCACTCCGCCGGTTTGTGTACCCAGGTTAAAGACATATCGACCAGACAGGGAATCTCGCCGAGGTATATTGAACAGATCTTCCAGAAACTGAAAAAAGCGGGGATCATTAAGAGCATCAGGGGACCGTCCGGCGGATACTATCTGGCGAGGAAGCTCGAGGAGATCAGTGTAGGCGATATCGTGAGGGCTACGGAAGGGAGCATTCATCTCGTTTCCTGCGCTGCCGCCAAGAAGAGCTCGAAAAAGGCCTGCGACAGGATCGAACAGTGCGTGGTCCGGGATGTGTGGACGGAAGCCTCTCACAAGCTCATGACCTACCTCGACTCAATCACGCTCCAGGATCTTTGCAAGGAAGCTCAGGCCAAGGGTTTGGAGCGGGTTATCGATAAACACCTCATGTATTACATCTAAGACGAAAGCCCAGGGAATCGCATCCGGTCGGGCCCTGATCCGTTGTTCCGGCTATCGCGATCCTCTTGATGCCGGCAAGACTTATTCCCGCATCGGCCATTTTTGTGCTATATTATTGAGCAAAAACCGTCGTTCAACCATTTACCCCGGAGGAAGGCTTTTATCATGGCGAAGGAAAAGCTCAAGATTCTCTCGTTTACATTAGCCGAGATTTACATGCGGCAGGGGCACTTCGACAAGGCCAAAGAGATTTACGAAAAGCTCGTGTTGAAGGATGAAACAAACGGTTTGTACAAGAGCAGGCTCGCCATGCTTTCTACCGAAACGCCGGAAACGAAGAAGCTCAAGATCCTTTCCTCCTTGTTGAAAAAAATAGAAGAAAGACGTGATGAGAGAGAGACGATTAAGTAGAATCCTCGAGCTGTTGGAGCAAAAAGGTCTTCACGCCTGCATCCTCAAAGGCATGGACAACATTTTCTACGTTACCGGTTTCAGAGGGTCTGAAGGAACGGCGCTGATTACGAGAGGCGATGTCCTGCTTCTGACTGACAGCCGGTATATCACCTATGCGCAAGAGGTGGCGAAAGGCTGCATCGTGATCGAGACTAGGGGAAAGAGCGATATCCTCGACAGTCTCTTTCAGCGATATGGTATAGGGAGAGTGGGTTTTGACAGCTACCATACCACCTATCAGACCTATCAATCATGGACAGAGAACAGCCCGGCAGTGGAATTCGTGCCACTCACGAACGATATCGAGTCGATAAGACAGTATAAGGAACCCGAAGAAATCCTTGCGGTAAAGAGGGCAATAGACATCGCGACACAGGCATTTACCGCTGTTTTTGAAAAAATTGTACCTGGAAGGACGGAAAAGGAGATAGCGAACGAACTTGACTACACGATGCGTCGCCTGGGAGCAGACGGACCTTCCTTTGAGACGATTGTTGCCTCGGGCCCGAGAGCCGCTCTTCCTCATGCCCAGCCGACGGACAAAACGCTTGAAGCAGGAGAGGCAGTGATCGTTGACTTCGGGTGCCAGTTGGACGGCTACTGTTCCGACGAGACATGCACCGTCTTGCTCGGTGAGATAGGCAACGATATGAAGGAAATCTATGAGACCGTCTATAATGCCAGGCAGAAGGGAATTGAGGCGGTGAGAGCGGGTCTGCCGGCGATCGAACTGGACATGATCGTGCGGGGCTTCATCGAGGAGAAGGGATACGGAGAATACTTCAGGCACGGAACGGGTCACGGAGTGGGCATTGCGGTGCACGAACCGCCTTCCGTAACGGTGAAAGCTGAAGGACTATTGGAGGAGAATATGATTATCACCATTGAGCCGGGCATTTACATCCCCCATTTGGGTGGTGTCCGCCTGGAGGATATGGTGCTTGTGACCGAGAGCAGGGGAGAGGTTCTCACCCGTTTAAGAAAAGATCTAGTCGAAATAGGGGGATTGTCATGATCGTAGCGACAAGCGAATTCAGGAAGGGCCTGAAGATTCTGCTGGATAACGAGCCTTTTTCCATAGTTGAATTTCAGCATGTTAAGCCGGGAAAAGGCGGGGCTTTTGTGCGAACGAGGGTCAAAAGCCTCGTTACCGGAAACGTATTGGACAGGACGTTCAGATCGGGTGACAAGGTCGAGATTCCGGATATGGACGAAAAAGAGATGCAGTACATGTACAAGGAAGGTGTCAATTACTACTTCATGGATGTGAACACCTACGACCAGCTCTTTATAGAAGAAGAGAACCTTGGCGACGCGAAGAACTACCTGAAAGAGGGCCTGACGATCAACGTCTCTTTTTACAAGGGGAAAGCCATTGGCGTGGAGCTTCCCAATTTCGTGGACCTCAAGGTAGTAAAGACGGAACCAGGGGTAAAGGGCGATACGGCGCAGAACGCAACCAAGCCGGCGGAGCTGGAATCGGGTTACGTGCTGCAGGTGCCGCTCTTTCTTGAAGAGGGTGAAATGATAAAAATAGACACCAGATCGGGCGAGTATATTACAAGGATTTCCAACAGGTGACAGAATGCTCATCACGTTCGAGGGGATTGAAGGAAGCGGGAAGTCCACTCAGATCGAGCTTCTGAATGACTACCTGAAAGACAAGGGATATGAAGTCGTAAAGACCAGGGAGCCGGGTGGGACAGCGTTGGGAGAGGCACTTCGCAAAGTCCTGCTGCAGAAGGACCTGCATGTGCTTCCCCTTACTGAACTGCTCGTATTCATGGCAGTGCGGGTTCAGCATATAGAGGAAGTGATTTTGCCTGCCCTTCAGTCAGGCGATATCGTGCTGTGCGACAGGTTTGTCGACGCAACGTTCGCCTATCAGGGCTACGGCAGGGGTGTTGATACAGGCATAATCGGCACGCTCA
Source organism: Syntrophorhabdaceae bacterium PtaU1.Bin034 (assembly GCA_002067405.1). Next base: position 101,366 of record MVRP01000002.1, read on the forward strand.
ACCGTCTCGCGACCAAAGGTATTACGCCCAATTTGACGATACTTCTGGATTGCGACGTTGACCGCGGGCTCAAAAGAAAGCAGATCAACAACCCCGATTCCGACCGGTTTGAAGAGGAAGAGGCGTCCTTCCACCAGGTGATAAGGGCAGGATACCTCAAGCTGGCAGAGGAGGACGCGAAGAGGTTCTTCGTGGTCGACGGGAATCAGGATATTCAGGCTATTCATCTGACAATAAGGGACAGGGTACGGAAGCTGCTGGAGAACCATGGAGTTTAACGCCATTTTCGGTCATGATCATCAGAAGCAAATACTTTCCTCTCTCGTGCAAAAGGAGAAACTTCCCCATGCCCTTCTTTTTGCCGGTCCGCGGGGAGTGGGTAAAAGAACAACTGCCTTTGAACTGGCAAGAAACCTTTTTTGCGAGGAGAAGAGGGCGTGCGGTACATGCCGTTCCTGCCGCAACCTGGCGGCTGCAATTCACCCGGATTTCAGGCTCCTTCCCGGTGAAACGTCGATCAAGATAGACGAGCTGCGTGCGATCAGGAAGGAGGTCTATGAGCCGCCTTATGAAGCCCCTGTCCGGGTCATTCTCATTGACAATGCGGAACTCATGACAAGAGAGGCGGCGAATGCGCTGCTGAAAACCCTGGAAGAGCCGCCGCCCTCCAACCTGTTTATCCTCGTTACATCGAGAGAGCAGGAAATACCGGCCACGGTTCGGTCTCGGTGTATGCGCATCGGATTCGGCCCGCTTTCACGGGATACGATACGCTCCTATTTTGAAAACGTGTTGAATCAGGACCGATCAAAAGCGGAGCTCTTTTCCGGGATAAGCAACGGGAGCATTGCAGCGGGGATTTTCTGGATGAACGAAGGCAACTTCCAGACGAGGCAAAGGATAGCAGAGGTGCTGACAGGGAAGCGGAGAGGCTTTACGAGTGCGACGATGATTGCGGAAAGGATCACCAAAGAGGGGAATGAATTTGAGTACCTCTCTTTTCTCCTCTCCTTTTTCAGGGATATCTGGTGGGCCGGTTATGCGGGCGACGCTTCCGGCCTTTTAAACAGCGATTTGAGAGAGATCATAGAGAAGAATGGGCGCGGTCGTCTCGGATGGGCGGAAGTATCCATAAAAAGGGTCCTGGAGACGATAAGGACGCTCCGTTACAATGTAAACAGATGGCTTGTGATGGAAAGTTTATTGCTGAACATAATGAGGTCGGCATGAAGTCCTGCCGGGTACGATTTGACGGTCTGACAGGTACTGTAGAACTGGAGACGGTTGACGAGCTGAAGATCGGAGACCAGGTGGTCTGCGAACTTGAAAAGGGAGAATGTCTCGGCGTAGTGGTGAGTGAACCGGTGGAGACCACAAAAGAAGGCCTTCGGAAGATATCGAGGAAAGCCTCCCCTGAAGAGATTGCCGGCCATCAGACGTTGAAAGAGAAAGAGGGTCGTGCCTTCGATCTGTGCAAGCGAAAGATTGAGGAGCTCAAGCTGCCGATGAAGCTTTTGCGTGCTGAATACCTTCTCGGCGGCTCCAAGTTGCTTTTTTTCTTTTTCTCTGAGGACAGGGTTGATTTCAGGGAACTCGTGAAGGAACTGGCCAAAGAGTTCAAGGTGAGGATAGAGATGCGCCAGGTGGGCGTCAGAGATGAGGCCAAGATCATCGGTGGGTTGGGCAATTGTGGTAATGTCGTGTGCTGCAAGCGTTTCCTGAACAACTTTTCTATTGTCTCGATAAAGATGATGAAGGAGCAAAACCTCCTCCTCAATCCGTCGAAGATCTCGGGTGTGTGCGGAAGGCTGATGTGCTGCCTGGCCTACGAGTACGAGATGTACGTCGAGTTGAAAAAAGACTTTCCTAAGCTGGGCAAGAGGGTGACGACACCTCAGGGAGAGGCGAAAGTCGTGAAATACAATGTGCTTAACCGCACGGTCACGGTCGAGACGGATGAGCGAAAAGAAGTGACCTTTCCGGTCGGGGACGTGAAACTGGTTAAGAGCGGAGAACCACAGTGAGCAGGTACTATTTAACAACACCGATTTACTATATAAACGATGTCCCTCATATCGGCCACGCCTACACAACATGCGCGGCAGACGTGATGGCCCGATACAAGAGAATCTGCGGCTACGACGTTTTCTTTCTTACCGGAGTGGACGAGCACGGTCAGAAGGCGGAAAAGGCGGCATTGGAACAGGGCATTCGACCCCAGGAGCTTGCAGACAGAATGGTGCCGACCTATACCGATCTCTGGAAGGCTCTGAACATCACCAACACCGGTTTCATAAGGACCACCGATGAAGACCACCATAAGGTAGTCCGCTATCTGTTCGAAAAGATACAGGAGAAGGGCGACATCTATCTCGGGGAATACCAGGACTGGTATTGCATTCCTTGTGAAAGCTATTTTACCGAGCTGCAGCTCAAAGACGGGAAATGCCCTGATTGCGGCCGTGACGTAGAGCTTCTCAGGGAAGAGAGCTATTTTTTCGCTATGTCGAAGTACGGCGATCGTCTGCTCGATTACCTGGAACAGCACAGGGATTTCGTCATGCCCGATATCAGATACAACGAAGTGGCAAGCTTCGTAAAAGGCGGGCTTCGCGACCTGTCGATCAGCAGGACTACGTTCAAGTGGGGCATACCTGTGCCGGGCAACCCCAAGCACGTAATCTACGTCTGGTTCGACGCCCTTACCAACTATCTGACCGGCATCGGGTTCCTCAACAATATGGAGCTTTTTGAACGGTTCTGGCCATGCGACGCGCACCTTATCGGTAAAGATATCCTGAGGTTCCACGCCGTCTACTGGCCGTCATTCCTCATGTCCGCGGGCATCGAGCTTCCGAAGCACGTTTTCGCCCACGGCTGGTGGACTGTCGAGGGCCAGAAGATGTCAAAGTCGTTGGGAAACGTTGTGGATCCCTTCGAAGTGGCGAATACCTACGGCGTCGACGAATTCAGGTTTTTCCTCTTCAGGGAAGTGCCCTTCGGTCTGGACGGAGATTTTTCGAAGGACGCGATAGTGGCGCGCATTAACGGTGATCTGGCGAACGACTTCGGCAACCTTGTGTCGAGAAGCGCCAACATGATACAGAAGTTCCTCAAAGGAAGGATTGAAAAACCGGAGGAATCGGGCGGGTCCGATGCCCACCTGATCGAACGAATAAAGGCGCTCGTGGGTGAGTACGAGCAAGAGATGAATGTGTTCTCATTCTATAAGGCCCTTAACAATGTCTTCGAGATCACCGGGCTTTTGAACAAGTATATCGATACGGAAGCCCCCTGGAAGCTGGCCAAAGAGAATCCGGCGAGGCTTCCCACGGTCCTTTACAATATCTGGAATGGTGTGAGGATCAGTACACTCCTCCTCTATCCCTTCATGCCCTCCAAGACTGCCCGGATATGGAAAGCCCTCGGCATCAACAGGGATATTGAGAAGGCAAGCTTCGAGGACGAGAAGCATTTCTACCATGCAGGCGATCTCTCATCCATAGAAAAAACACCGCCTCTTTTTCCAAGGATAGAGACGAAGTAGCATGGCTTTCTCGGCTCTGAAGGGAATTCTGGAAAGGGTCTTAAGGGAGCAGCAATTCAGGGGTGATATAGAGGCGTATAAGATTTTTTCCCAGTGGGAAGAAATCGTAGGACCGAAGGTCGCAGCGCACACCCGCCCCAACAGGATCATCAACAAAGTGCTCTACGTCGAGGTGGATGACCATCTTTGGCTTGCCCAGTTGAAATATATGAAGACGGATATGCTGAGAAAAATAGAGCGGGCCGTGAAACAGGGCGTATTCAGCGATCTAAAGTTCTTTCTTAAGGGCCTCCAGTAAACTCCGGTAGGGCATTCCCTTCTCGTCTGCTATCCGCTTGACTTCTTCAAACTCGATGTGGGTCTTTGAGGGCCTGCCCGAACGGTCATAGCCTTTCTTTACCTTGACCGGTCCGAAGGATGTCCGGCAGATTTCTTCCTCTCTGGCCAGAACACTTCTGAACTCATTCCTGATTCGGACTCCGAACGTCGTTGTCTCCGTGAAAACCGTTTCCGTGAGGTCTTTGAGGCGCGACAACGGCGCAGTGACCGAAAGACGGATACCGGGCCTCCCCTTTTTCATCTGAACAGGGAAATAGAGGACATCAAGCGCTCCCGCATTCCGTATCCTGTCGGCTATTGCCCCCATGTACTCGATTTCTATATCGTCCATGTCCGCTTCTACCACCCACACTTCTTCCTCGATGACGTCGTCCTTTGCCTCACCGATGAAAACGCGAAGAACATTGGGTCGCGACGTCTCAAAGGTACCGAAGCCATAGCCATGGCCCGTGATCCTGAAAGGCATTTTTACCCGGTTTTTTACATAGTATTTAATAATTGCCGCTCCGGTGGGCGTAGTCAGTTCCAGTTCCTCGTCGAGAAAAACGACGTCAAAGCCGGCCAGCAGTTCAGCTGTTGCAGGGGGTGGGTTGGGCATGATGCCGTGTGCGGTCTTTACGAATCCTCTGCCCTGGGGTATGGGGCCGCAGAGCACCTTCTCGATTTTGAAATGGGCCATGGCCCGGGCCACGCCGAGTATATCAACGAGCGTGTCTATGTGGGACAACTCGTGGAAGTGCGTCTCTTCTCTCGGTACCCCGTGTACTTTCGATTCCGCGCCGACAAGGACATCAAGGATGCCCCTGGCGTCCTTCTTGATTCGTTCGTCTGCTTTCAGGCCGTCTATGATCTCTTCCATCTCTTTTACCGAGAAGTGGCTGCGGCTGTGCCCTATGTTCAGGTACGTCCCCTCGACGGCGCCTCTGCGCCTTTTTTCAGGCTCAATGGACGGCAGTTTTACGGGGAGTTGCTGGAGCACATCCATCACGACGGAGAACGGACAACCGGCGTCGAGAAGGGCGCTTATGGCCATGTCGCCGCTGATTCCAAGGACGGGGTCGAAATAGAGCAGATTCATAGCCGATTGATGAGGGTTGCGAAATAAGCGGCGCCGAAGCCGTTGTCGATGTTGAAGGCGGCCACCGTGGAGCAGGAGTTGAGCATGGTGAGCAGGGCGGAAAATCCCCCAAGGCTCGCACCATAACCGACGCTGGTCGGTATGCCGATCACAGGAACCCCGACTATGCCTGCGACGATCGAGGGAAGCGCTCCCTCCATCCCTGCGGCAACGATAATAACCCGCGCCTTCTTCAGGAGGTCCAGGTTCTGAAACAGGCGATGAATGCCTGCCACGCCTACGTCATAGAGCCTTTCGGTTGCATTTCCGAAGAACGAGGAGGCAACATACGCCTCTTCGGCCACCGGCATATCACTGGTGCCGGCTGACACAATAAGTATCGTCCCTTTGCCCTTGATTGAGCTCTCTCGTTTGATGGTGAAGCAACGGGCCGTTTCCCAATACGTCCCGTCAGGGAATGATTCGGCGAGGCGCGCTCCTTTTTCCCTGTCGATCCTGGTGGCGAGCACATCTACCTTCTTCTCGGTCATGGAGCGCACGATATCGGCCACCTGATCGACGCTCTTTCCCTCCCCGAAAATCACTTCCTGAATGCCTTTCCGCAATTGTCTGTGATGGTCGATCTTCGTGTGAGAGAGATCCTGAAAAGGGACGTCTTTCAGCTCTTCGAAAGCCGCGTCAACGGTGACGGAACCGGCAGCGACAGCAGAAAGGAGGGCTCTGATCCGTTCATCCATGTTCTTCTACCAGAAATGCGTTCTTCACGATCTTCACCCGTTCGTTGTCGATACCGATTACGTCGAACCGGACGCTTCTGCCAAAGCAATCGTGCACCTTCATGTAAAAAAGAGCTGCCCGGGCGAGCTGCCGTTGTTTTCTCTCGTCGACCGCGCAAATTGCTTCGCCGAATCTGCCGGAGTTCCTCTTCTTCACTTCGACGAACACAAGGCACCCTCCCTCCTCAGCGACCACGTCTATCTCGCCAAGCCTGTTCCTGTGGTTCCTCTCGACTATCCTGTAGCCCTTGCCCTTAAGGGCTTCTATTGCCATTTCTTCACCGCGGAGACCTTCTTCACGGCTACTCATCGCAATACTCCCTCACGCCCTTGAACGTCTTTCGGTGGATAGGCGCAATGCCGAATGCCTGAATTGCCTTTCTGTGTTCCTCTGTGGGGTATCCCTTGTTCTTCTTCCATTGGTACCGGGGATACCGGACGTCGTAAATCTCCATAAGATGATCTCTTACCACTTTTGCAACAATAGAAGCACAGGCAATATAGAAGCACTTTCGGTCGCCCTTGACCACCGGTTTTGATTGGGGCATGCATTTCAAGGGGAAGAGACCGTCAATAAGAAGCAGATCGGGCTGCAAATTGGTATTTCTTACTGCCCTTTCCATGGAAAGGAGGGTTGCAAAATGAATATTCAGCCGCTCGATTTCGTCGTGTGTGGCAATACCGACGGCGACCTTGTGAGCATTTTCAAGAATCCAGCTGAAAAAACGGTCCCTTTGTTTTTCAGTGAGAAGCTTGGAATCATTGACTTTTTCTCTCAATGCGGGCAGGCCGTCCCACACAACACATGATGAGACGACCGGACCGGCGAGAGGCGCTCTGCCGGCCTCATCGAGGCCCGCCACAAACAGGCCTGTCAGCCGGCAGCTCATTAATCCCTTTTTTCTTTCAGCTTGGCTGCTTTGCCCCTGAGATCCCTGAGGTAGTATAGCTTGGCCCTTCGCACTTTCGCCTTGCTTTGAACTTCTATTCTTTCGATCAAGGGCGAATGCTTCGGGAAGGTCTTCTCGACACCGACCCCGTACGACACTTTTCTGACGGTGAACGTAGCCCTGGTATTTCCACCCCTTTTCCCTATCACCACGCCTTCGAACATCTGTATCCTTTCCTTGTCGCCCTCATAGATTTTGGTGTAAACCTTCACACTGTCGCCTACGTTAACGTCAATGAGGTCGAGCCTCATATGTTCCTTTTCGATGAGGTCAATTGTCTCGTTCATTTCTTCCTCCTCTGTGAATTATCGGGATACCTGCGAGCCAGTGCCCGGCCTCCTCCTCATAAAAAGGAAAAAGCGTGTTCAGACTGATGGCTCGCGTCGCCTTTCCAACGGCAAATCCGTCAGGGCCTCCCCTCTTTTTCGCGATTCAGCATCATTCGCCGAATAATCTATCGAGAATAATACCGATTACCACCCGTAAGGAGAGGTGATTATACTCCCCCGCTCCTTTGACCGGCAGCAGCACCCTCTCACAATTTTCTACTATTTCAGCGGGTAGTCCCCAACCCGTACCAAAGAGCAACAAAAAAGGCCTCGGATCAGCCTGAATCCAATTTTTAAGCTCGCCATACCCAATCGAGGTGTCTCTTCTCTTTGAAGAGGTGCCGATCAGAACCGGCTCAAGCCCCTGAAATTCAGACATCACGTCAGCGACGGCCCTCTTGATGCTTATCTTGTTCAAAGCGGCCGCCCTATCAGGATTATAGCTTCGTCCGTAGCCGCTCTTCCAATGGTCGACAAGCTGTTCTGCTATCGCCCTCTGTTTGTCGAGAGGCGTAACAATATAGCATAATTCTACGCCGAATGTCATGCAACTTCTTGCTACATCATGCAACTCGAGGTTGTTGAGGCTGGTTGAGACAATGTCTCCCTGCTTGTCAAGTACCGGATAATGGATAATGGCGAGGGACGTAGTACCCATGGTTAAAGGCAGCCTACTCCATGTCCTCCATGATCTGTCGCATCAGTTTTTTGTCCTCTTCGTTCGGCTGAAAGCGTTCCATGAGGTCGGGCCTTCTCAGGATAGTCCTTTTGAGCGATTCCTTCCTTCGCCATTTCCGTATCTCTTCGTGATTTCCCGACAGAAGGACCTCGGGGACCTCCATTCCGATAAATTCCCGTGGCCGCGTGTATTGAGGATATTCGAGCAGCCCGTCCTTGAAGCTCTCGTCAACAGGCGATGCGTCGTTGCCTACTACGCCGGGAATGAGCCGGGAAATGGCATCGATCACTACAAGCGCAGCCGCCTCGCCGCCTGAAAGCACATAATCGCCGATTGATATTTCGTCATCCACGAGAGAGAGTATCCTCTCATCAACCCCCTCGTAACGTCCGCAAATAAGCGCAAGATGCGGAAGGCGGGAGAATCTGGCGGCAGTGTCCTGATCGAACGTCCTGCCGTGCGGGGTGAGAAGTACGAAACGAGCTCTTCCCCGCTCTTTCCGTACATGTTCGATCGCATGGTGGATCGGTTCGACCTTCATCACCATGCCTGCACCGCCGCCAAACGGATAGTCGTCACAGGTCTTGTGGATATCCGTGGCGAAGTCCCTGATGTTGACTATATTGAATTCGAGCAGTCCCTTGTCACGAGCTTTCTTTATGATGCTTTCGTTGAGCGGGGATTCAAATATGGCCGGAAAGAGTGTCAGAATAGTGAAAATCATTCAACAAGAGCTTCCTCTCTGATCCGTACAAGCCCATCCTTCGGGCTGATGTTCACAATGTGGTTTTCCGTCATGGGCACGAGCACTTCCCGAACGCCATCCACGATGAGAATATCATTGGCCGTTGTGTGCATCACGCCCTTTACCTTGCCGATCACCCTGTCATCTTCAGCTACCACGTCGAGCCCGATTAGCTGGTAATCGTAGTATTCGCCCTCATCAAGCCCCGGAAGATCGTCCTCTCTGACGGAAAGCTCCTTTCTTATCAGAAATTGGACACTTTCCACCGTTTCCAGGCCCCTGAATTTTATTACGAAGGCATTTCCCTGAAGGCGGATCCCGGAGGGTTTGAGCTCGACCGTTTTTCCTGATTGGTCTACGAAAAAAGAAGGGTACTTCAACGAATCCTTTCGGGTTTCATTGTAGTACCAGAATTTTACCTCTCCCCTTACTCCATGGGCGGAAACTACCCGCCCCACCGGAACGAACCTCATTATTCAATGATTTCGAGAACGGCCCTCTTTTTCACCTTGGTTGAGGCTGCGCTCAGTATCGTCCTCATAGCCCTGGCAGTCCGGCCCTGCTTGCCTATGACCTTTCCGAGATCGTCCTTAGCAACATTCAACTCGATAACCGAGGTTTTCTCCCCTTCGATTTCGGAAACTTTTACTTGATCAGGATTGTCCACCAATGCCTTAGCGATGTACTCGATTAGTTCTTTCAGCACAGCTCCACCTCCGAAGGTTAATGTGTTGCTAGCCCAGGACTCCTTCTCGCTTGAACAGTTCTTCCACCGTTTTTGTCGGTCTCGCGCCCTTCTGATACCAGGCGGCTATCTTATCCTTGTCGAGATGTATTTCAAGAGGTTCCTTCAGGGAGTCATACGAGCCTACCATGTCGATAAACCTTCCGTCCCTGGGATACCTCTCGTCTGCGACTACAATACGATAAAAAGGCTTCTTTTTCGATCCATGTCGTGAAAGTCTGAATTTTACCGCCAACCTATCCTCCTCATCTAAATAAGTGTTTCGGAAGGCCTTTCATGCCTCCCTTTGCAAATTTCCTAATCATTTTCTTTGTTTCCAGGTATCGCTTCAGGAGTTCGTTCACATCCTGGACACGGAGCCCGCTCCCCTTTGCTATCCGCACCCGTCGCGAACCGTCAATCAAGTGCGGGTAGAGTCTTTCCTTGGTGGTCATGGAATTGATGATCGCCTCGGTCCGTTTGACCTCCTTCTCGGCTTCCGAGAAGTCTATGGCCCCTTTGAACTTGCTGAGACCCGGGATCATGCCGATGACTGATTCCATGCTCCCCAGCTTCTTCATCTGCTTTATCTGTTCCCTGAAATCCTCGAGCGTGAACTCGTCTTTCCTCAGTTTGCGCTCGAATTCCTGTGCCTTTTTCTCGTCAAAGACCTCCTGCGCCTTTTCGACCAGGGAAACAACATCGCCCATGCCGAGTATCCGGGAGGCCATTCTGTCCGGATAGAAGACTTCAATGGCATCGAGCTTCTCGCCCATACCGATGAACTTTATGTATTTCCCCGTAACGGCCCGCACGGAAAGGGCTGCGCCACCCCTTGCATCACCGTCGAGCTTGGTGAGGATCACGCCGTCAATCGCAACCTTCTCATCGAAGGCTTTCGCCATATTTACCGCGTCCTGCCCCGTCATCGCGTCGACGACAAGAAGGGTCTCTCTGGGGTTGAGAAGCTTTTTCTGTCTTATCAGCTCATTGACCATGTCCTCGTCTATATGCAGACGCCCGGCCGTGTCCACGATCAGGGTATCAAACCCTTTTTTCATTGCGTAGGCCTTGGCCTCCTGGCAGATTTGGACCGGGTCCGCGCCTTCTGCGGGCGCATAACTCTCTATCCCCAGCTGGCTTCCTATCTTTGCGAGTTGCTGGATGGCTGCCGGACGGTACACGTCCGTAGGAACAAGAAGAGGCCTTCGCCCCTTTTTTCTCAAGTAAAGTGCAAGTTTCCCTGCGGTGGTGGTCTTTCCCGAACCCTGCAGGCCAAGGAGCATCACGGGTACGGGCGGGGAACCGCTCACATCGAGAGGCTTGTTGGCATTGCCCAGAAGCTCGCACATCTCATCGTAGACGATCTTCACGAACTTCTGGCCGGGAGTGATGCTCGTGAGCACCTCCTCTCCCATAGCCTTCTCTTTTACCTTCTCAAGGAAGTCCTTCGCCACCTTATAGTTGACGTCTGCTTCAAGGAGGGCTATGCGAACCTCGCGGAGCGAATCCTTGATGTTGCTCTCGCTCAGCTTGCCGTAACCCTTGACTTTCTTGAATATTCCGTCGAGTCTTTCCTGTAATTTCTCGAACATATGTCAATAAGATAATGGATAAAGGGTGAATAGTCAACCTGAAGCTGCGGGAGGTATGCGTGAGAGGGGATGGCCATTTCTCCTTATCGGGACGCCCCGGATGACAACTTCCTGATGAGCGGTGTTCTTATCTGAGGTAGATAACGACTGCAAAGAAGGCCACCCATGCGATGACGAAAGTGTGGATCTTTTGTGCTTGAACGGCCTGTCGGACATCTTTCTCAAGCTTGACGGAACCGCAGAAACGGGCAGCGGGACAAGCAGGAGTTCTTTTAGCGAATGGCTTCGGACTGCCGGAAGGGAGCTTGTCCCGGCAACAAGGCCGTCCGCCAATGGCTTTTGACGACCGGCCTTGTTGCCCAATAGAATTACTTCTTCAGCGTCTCGTAGTCTTTCAGGAACCTTTCGATTCCGATATCGGTCAGCGGATGGTTCATTAATTGTTTCAACACGTTAAAGGGAATAGTGGCGATGTCGGCGCCCATCAGTGCTGAATGGAGCACGTGAAGGGGGTTGCGGATGCTCGCCACAATAATCTCGGTCTCAAACCCGTAATTCGAGTATATGGTCGTAATCTGTTCTATGATCTCCATACCGGAAGTGGAGACGTCATCGAGACGCCCGACAAAAGGACTCACGTAATCGGCTCCTGCTTTGGCGGCAATAAGGGCTTGCAGGGGCTGGAATATGAGGGTAACATTCGTGCTTATCTTCTCCTGGGACAACACCTTGACCGCTTTCATGCCTTCCTCGGTCATGGGTATTTTTACCACGACGTTAGTCCCTATTGATGCGAGCTGTCTCGCCTCCTCAATCATTCCCTTTGTCTCAAGGGAGAGCACTTCCAGACTCACCGGGCCGGGAACCAGGGAGACAATCTCTCTTATCGTTTCGTTCGGGTCCTTCTTTTCCTTGGCCAGAAGTGAAGGGTTCGTAGTAACGCCATCGACCAAGCCCATTTCGAGGCCCTTCTTGATCTCGCCCACATTTGCCGTATCGATAAAGAACTTCATCACGACCTCCTGATTTTAATGAAATGATGAAGCAGGGCAAAATCCGGCCTTTGCCCATTTTGTCCATTTCACCATTTTTCTGTTTGTGCGTTATCCGTTTCTGCTACCATGTTTTGTATTTGTCTGAAAACTTTCTGTATTCCTTTCCGCCTTGCAGATGATAGATATAGAAACTGGAGGCTTCGAGACTGCTGGTCAGCATATAAGCATCTTCCAGCATATCTCCCCGTGCGAAGCTCCCATGACCCCTGAGCATCACGACTTTATAGTCTTTGAGGCACTCGCTGATCAGCTCTGCCGCTTCCAGCGACCCTATGGTCTTCTCTGCGGTTACCACCGGGACTTTCTTAAAGAGATAGGAACCCTCCGAGTCGACGGGGATGAGTTCGTCGAAAAGCATCGAGAGAAGGGTGGCGTAGGGCGGGTGGGCATGGACAATTGCGAGCGCACTTGTATTGCGGTATATTGCCCTATGAACGACCGTTTCGGAAGATGCGCGGAGTATATGGGAGTCCGGTTTGTGAAGGTCGACATCCACCAGGTCTTCCTGGGTGATCCTGCCGAGCATCGAACCCCGTCGTGTGATGCAGATCTTATGTCCTATCCTGAGGCTGATATTGCCTGCATGCGAGCTGATGAGGCCGCGCAGGAACAAGTCCCGGCCGATGTCGCGAAGCATGACGAATGTACTTTCTTCCAGCAACGTGCCCTCGTCAAATGCATAAGCTAAGTGAAAACGCTTGTGAGAATAGCACTTCCCTTCCCCAAATTCAACAGCTTGGACGAGCATGCAGCAGCGTAACCGACGAGCGTTCTATGGAAGACCCAGTGTCTCGAGTTTCTCTGCGGTGGGCACGCCCGCCTCGTCCCATCCGCGGACCGCATAGTATTCCCGGAACATCTCTTCAAGAGGGAACGTTGCGAACCTGCGCGGAAGCGTATCCGGCTCCACGCCTTCCCGTATATTGAAAAGCCTCTCCAGGTTCCAGATCCGCTCCCCGATCTGTTGGGTTTCCTCCCAGGTGAACTTCCTCCCGGTTACTGCGCTCGCAATGCGGGCATGGTAGTCGGTTGGAATGGCAAAGGCCGCGAATCTGCAGAGGCAAAGCGTGTCCATGAAGGCGAAGGCATTCTGCTGGCGGGCGAGGAGCGTGGCCTTCCCCTGCACCCCGAAGCGGTCGAGCAGTTTTGGAATACCCAGGACCTCGGTGCCGATGAAATAGCCGGGAAGATGGCATCCACCCCTGTTTGACGTTGCATAGCCGAGGGCGTTGCCGTAGGCTCCTCGTGGATCGTACGCAGGCAGTTCGAGCCCTTTGACCTCTGCCCCTGCATCTGATACTTCAAAGTGCGCCGATATCTTCTTGGTGCCCTGCGAGAGAATAGCCCCCGGTCCTGTCCTTTGGGCGATCTCGTTGATAATTCGGCTGACTGCGTTCGCGTCCCCGTAAGCCGGTGAAAGGGGTATGACGCCTTTTTCCGCAAGCTCACAGGCCATGGCCACCACGACGCCGGCACTGATCGTGTCCATCCCCAATTCATTGCAGAGTGCATTCAACTCGGCCACCTTTTCAAGATCAAATATGGCAAGGTTTGCGCCAAGGGACCAGAGACTCTCATATTCCGGGCCTTCACCATACCGCGTAATCCTGCCACAGGCGACAGGGCAGAAGGGGCAGGCCCTCCTTTTTTTCAGAAGTGTCGAGGTAACCATCTCGCCGGAAATATTGGCCGACTCGAAAGGCGCCGGATCACGGTAGTTCCGGGAGGAAAGAAGACCCATTTCTCTCATCAGATTCAAGAGCACGCCTGTGCCGAACTGCGGCAGGGCCTCTGACGTGACCGGATTGGCGGCAAGCCATTTTTTGCATTCGTAGGCCACGAAAGAAAACATGTCAGGATCGGGCACGTTTATCCTGTTCCCTCCTTTCGCCTTGACCGCAACAGCCTTTATGTTCTTTGAACCCAGAACTGCCCCGAGTCCGCCACGACCGAGATAGCGGCCGTCATTCTCGATATTCGCAAAGAGCACACCGGTCTCACCTGCCTTCCCGATAAGGAGGATGGATACATCCTTACCGTGTTTTTCACGCAAGTACGCCTTGACGTGAGATTTTTCAGTGCCCCACAGCGGCGATGCATCAAAGACCTGAGCGTTTCCGTCCTCGACGAACAGGTAGGAAGGGCGATCAGCCTTTCCGGTCACGATGAGCACATCGATACCCGCTTTCCGGAGATGGACGCCGAGGCGGCCTCCGCAGGAGGAGTTGAAAACGGTCCCGGTAAGAGGTGATTTTGCGGCTGCAATAAAGCGGCTGCCCATAGGAAAGGTGGTGCCGGTCAGAGGACCGGTTGCGAAGATGATCGGAGCCCGGGCATCAAGTGCGTCTCTGCCGGGCTCAAACAAATCGAAGAGCATCCGGGTGGCAACACCGCGCGCTCCTACATACTGTTTCTCGATGGTGAGGCCGAGAGGTTGAAGGGTCGTGGTTGCAGCGGACACATCGATGCTGAGAACGTTCACACCTTTCCTCCGGACAGCAGCTCGTCTACCGTAATTCTTCCCAAAAACGCGATCTTTTGCTCATCTCCTACGTTTTTCAAGAAGGCTGCGAGCGGCAGCCCCAACCGGGGATGACTCAAATCGGGATCTATCTCCAGGCATGGAACGAGGGCGAACTTCCTTTGGTGAAGCCGGGGATGGGGAATGGTCAACTCAGGTTCATCGAGGAGAAGATCACCGTAGAGAAGGATGTCCAGGTCCAGGACGCGGGGGCCGAGGGGGATGGTGCGTTCTCTTCCCATGTGGAATTCTATTCCATTGAGGAACGAGAGCAGCTCGACTGGAGAAGCAGCCCACTCTATTTTTAAAGCGCAGTTTATGAAGTCGGCCTGCTTTACGGGAGAGACAGGTGAGGTGCGATAAAACGATGAGAGGGCCACATACCTGACCCTCTCATCGTTTATTACTGCTCTTAATCCTTTTAGACAATTTTTATAGCTATCATCAATGTTTGATCCCACGCCGATGTACGCTGCCTTCGTCATGCTGGCGTTGCTATGATGACTTCGGTTTCTCCTGATCACCTTTTGGCGGGGTTACATCAATTTCGTCCGGCTCATGCACCGATTTTTTGAAGCTCTTTATCCCCTTGCCGATTGCTCCACCTATCTCGGGAAGCTTGCCGGCACCGAAGATAATCAGTACGATAACCATTATAACGATCAGTTCAGGGAAACCGAGTCCGAACATTTCAAGCCCTCCTTGCAGTCACATTATATCAGGTAAGTCCGGGATTCCGGCAGCCATTTTACCTGCACGTGCAATTGTCCGAAAGCACGTTTTCATGTGAGAACTGCCTAGTATATCATTAATTCTCCCCTCCTTCAATTTGTGCAACTGTATCGTTCACTGTCTCGGCTTCCACGTCCAGAAAGAGGCGCGATCCGACGACCGGCCATCGGGGAAGTCCGGGGGATGAGAGCATTACAGCGATCAGGCAAGGACAGCCGGATATGCTATAGTTTTGTATACTCTTTGGGTGCCAGGTTTGTCGCCATGGTCCACGTTGTTGCAACGGCATTTGCCACACGGAAGACCTTGATTACGTCAATCCCCTGAGCGTCGACCAAGGGTTTGAGGAACGGCCTGATTTTAAGGACTTCTTCCTTAAGGGCCTGCTCCTCCAGAAACTCGGCTGTTCCGCTCACCCGCAGTTGTACGCCGGATTTGAAATCATTGAAGCACAACTCTACCTTCGGGTTTTTGAGAAGTTGCTTGTACAGGTCTTTCATGCTGCCCAGCTGGATCAGGATGCCCCTTTCATCCGCCGCATACATGTGCATTCCGCGGACACGCGGCGCGTCGCTTTCTACGGTGGCAAGATGGCAAATGGGATTCTCATTCATCAACTTATACATCTCTTCCTTGTTCATCGGCTCTCCTTTCTTGGGGCCCCTCACGGCTGCCCCATCCGTTTCTTTTGCTGTTCAATGTTGAGCGTAAGAGATAATATCTTTTATGTCAAGCCGTTTTTTATGAATCTGCCGATACCGGCCAGGCCGAGGAACCCGAGCACGTAAACCACAAAAAGGAAGGGGTGCTTCGCTCCCAGGATGACAGGTCTTAGCAGCCCCCGTATTACCAACTTCAGCCCATCGCGCCCTTCTATGAACGCCGCCACCGGAGGCGAAAGCCGGTAGTAGCAGTGGACAATGTATCTGCCGGGCAAGTTCGTAAGGAGATAGGAATCCCTGAAGCGCTTGAGAACGGCTACTTCGGGAGCAAGACTGCTTCCGTATACGGCGGTGGCGATAAAACACCCTCCCCCTCCGCCTCCTCCACTGGATGGATCGGTGCCTCCGCTTTCCGTGCTGCCCCCGGTTGTCGGCTGCGTCGCCGTGATCACGACGTCATCGTGCTGGCTTCTGAAGCCGTCCTTATCCGTCACTACGACGGTTGCGGTGTAGCTTCCCGCTATGTCGGCAATAAAATTTGGCCTTGCTGTTGTCAGGTTCACCATGGATGCCGAGCTGCCCTCGGGTCTTTGGAGCGTCCATTCGTAGGCAAGGGGAGTTGCTGCGTCCGGGCTGAAGCAGCCGCTGCCGTCGAGGACCACCGTTTCCCCGACGAGCACCGACTGGTCAGCGCCTGCATTTGCGACCGGGGGAGACCCGACGCTCACGCTTACGGTGCTTGGCTGGCTTTGGAGACCGATAGAGTTGGTAACTACCAGGCTTACCGTATAGATCCAACGCTGATCCGGTGTAATGATGCACTGTGCGGAAGTTGCATCTTTAAGGGTTGCGGCACTGCCGGCAGGTTTTGCGGTAATCGTCCACGAGTATTCAAGGGGGACATTTCCGTCCGGATCGGAGCTGCCGCTGCCGTCGAGGACTACTTGAGTTCCCACCTTCACCCCGGATTTGTCGGAACCGGCGTTTGCCAAAGGGAGCGCGCCTGCGGTAACCGTTACTGTAGAAGGTCGGCTCTGGAGCCCGGTGGAATCGGTCACCACGAGCTTGACTGTGTAAGATCCCCGGACATCAGGCACGAAGCTGCTCTTTACCGAAGTTATATTCGTGAGAGTTGCCGTGCTATTCGACGGACGGGACTCTATCGTCCAGGAGTAAGTGATCGGGTCACCGTCCGGATCGGAGCTGCCGCTGCCGTCGAGGGTCACTACCGTGCCTGTCTGCACAGTCTGATGCTGACCTGCATTCGCTATGGGCGTGCCCGCGACCGAGCCTGACTCCAGTATGGTACCGTTAAAGCCCGTAACGACGAAGGTGTTGTACACACCGAACGTGACCCCCCTCAAACTGACCGAGACGCCCGGTGATCTCCGGGTCCAGGAGACGCCATCCAGGGAAGAAAAAATGGTCCCTTTTGCGCCTACCGCCACAAAGATGCCGTTCCCGTAAGCGATACAGTAAAAGTCCGTGGTCCCGGCTGATCTCTGGGTCCAGTTCGTTGCATCGCGTGAAGTAATGATAGTCCCTGACTGGCCGGCCGCAACAAAAAGACCGTTACCGAATGCTACCTGGTCCAGCCAGCTTCCGGTGTTTGATACTTGCTGCGTCCACACTACCCCGTCGTTTGATGTCAGGACCACCCCTGATTCGCCCACCACAACGAACCGGCCGTTGCCATAAGTGACACCGAACAGGCCTGAACTTACCCCTGACGTTACCCTTGTCCAGGTATTGCCTCCATCGGTGGATGTAAGTATGGTGCCGCCCGTGCCGACCACCACGAAACGGTTTGAGCCGAACGCCGCGCAATAGAGCAAGTTGCTTGTCCCGGTTGACCTCTGGGTCCACGAGTTGCCGTCGGATGAAGTGACAATGGTGCCGTTTTGGCCGGACGCCACAAATGTACCGTTTCCGTAAGCAACTCCGTAAAGCCAGTTAGTCGTTCCGGACGTTGCTCCGTTCCACGAAATGCCGTCCCATGAGGTGAGGATGGAGCCGCCAAGGCCGACGGTAACCAGTTTTTGCCCATTCCAGACAACATTATAGAGATCGCTGGTGGTTCCCGAGTTTCTGGACTGCCATTCGTCGAGCGGTTCACCAGTCGCCATTTGGGCCCCAAGGATCAGGCAGAAGAGAAAACAAAATGTCTGAAGAAAAAGGATCGAAAAACGAGCCGGCACACGTTTCCGCATTGTGATCCTCCCATGATGTGTTGATCTTTTGAATTGCCTGCCAATCTTGTTTTCGTTACTACGTGAAGCTCTGAAGAACGGGGAGCCTAAGAGCCCGGAAGATACAAGAAGCATGCCCGAAACGGAGTGGTGTGCAATTTGTCGGGAATAAGGGCAGGGCGAAGCAGATCGACCTGCGGCAACACGCAGAGCGGGTCTTGCAAAGCGAGACAACCGTCTCGAAATGGAAGAATGACGTCTCGTTCGTGAAGACTAATCCTTATGGAGATGGCAGCAACAACTTATGGAACGGAACCGGGCTGTTCCCACGGAGGGGCAAAGGCAGGATAACGGAACTCCACGAGATAGGGTTCATCCCAGTGCACGTCGTTGAGAAATATACCCTCTAACTCGTCAATGTTTTCCGCTCTCTTTGCCTTAATTCCGTAAGAGCCCGCGAGGGCGGGGAAATCGGGCGTGTGGAGGTCCATTGTGCTTTGCACCCCATAACGTTTTCTCATGTAATCCTCCAGCACCCCGAAACTGCCGTTATTGTAAACCAGGATCACCACAGGGACCCCGTACTTCATGATGGTTGCCAGTTCAGCGGCAACGGGGGCGAAGCTGCCGTCACCCGTAATGCATATGCAGGGAAGCTCAGGGTTTCCAAGCTTGGCGCCGATGGAAGCGGGGAATGCATAGAAGATGGGAGAGATGCCCCGGGGGGTCAGGAAACTCCGCTGTTCGAAAACGGGAAAATAGTATTCCGCCCAATACCCGATCAGACTGAGGTCCCAGACGGTAACCGCATTTCCCGGAATCAGGCGTCGCAAACACCGGGCGATCCTGAAACCTTCGTGATTCCTTTGCAGTTCTTCCTGTTCCTTAAGCCGGCGCATGTTCAGCTCTTCCATGTCCCAGGAAAACCTCATTCCCTTCAGAATACCGTAGAGGGCCCCGGCAGCCTCGTTCGGGTCGGCCGCTACTGCAACCTCCGTCCGATAATTCTTCTCCAGCCACCTGCTGTCCGTATCGATATGAACGAGCCAGCCGAACCGTACACCTCTCCTTTTGGCATCCACCTCTCTCAGCCTGGTTCCCAGTGCAACGGCAATGTCGGCAGATCTGAGTATATCTCTCGCCACCCCTTTTGTAATAACATTACCAAACACAAACGGGTTGTCCTCGGACATCACCCCTTTTCCTGAAGTGGTGGTGAGAAAGGGGATCCCTGCTTCCCGGCACAGGCGGCCAAGAAGTTTCCTTGTTTCAGCGCGCATCAACCCTTTTCCGCCTATGATCACAGGCTTTTTTTTTCCGTGTAGCGCTTTTTCCATCGGCCGCATATCCAGACTGCCGCCCCCGTGAGCGACGAACCGGTGAGACGCACACGCTACTTCCTTATCGAGGCAGCCAAAAGGGACAGAGACAATGACTGGACCGGGTCTGCCCGACATTGTCTCCCGGTAGGCTGATTCCAGTTTCGTAAAAAGATCCGTCTGACCCGAGACAACAAAGCTGCTCTTGCTTATGCCCGTAAAGATTGCCTCCGGCTCCTGCAACCCGTGCAGCACGCCTTTTGCCGCATCCTTTCTTTCCGCATCAATAAAAATTATCAGCAGCGGTACATCATCGTTGTGAGCTTCCATGGAGGCGGTTACCACGTTGCCGAGACCGGGACCCGGCGAGACCAGTACGACACCCGGCCGGCCTGTGGAGCGTGAATAACCATCGGCCATAAAAGCAATATTCGACTCGTGTCTTCCGACAATAATTTGAATATTCGACCGTATGAAAGCATCGTTCAGAGGAAGGGTATGAATACCGGGCAAATGAAAAATATTCCTTATTCCTTTGCCTTCAAAAAAGTGTATAATAGCTTCTTTTCCCAGCATAATTGTTCCAGTTTTTTGAGTTTAACATAGTGTATCTTCAAGTTAAATAAAAATTGAGTTGACATGCTTTTCCATTTGGTTTAGTTTAATACCAATAAACTTTTGGTGAGCTTTTACTGTTTATGGCTAAGGTTGAAGGATCGAGCATAGGAGAGAGAATACGCATGATAAGACAGGCTAAATCTCTCACCCAGGAGGAGCTTGGATCGAGGGCAGGATTGACAAAGGGGTTCATATCGCAGGTCGAGAGAAACCTTACGTCCTTATCTGTCGAGAGCCTTCTCGGGATCCTTGACGCCCTTGATCAAAAGGCCTCAACTTTCTTTGATGAGGCTTTTCATGAGAAGATCGTTTTCGGGATAGACGATAGGGTTGAACTGGAAAAGGAGAATGTAGACAAATTCGAGATCCTCGTTCCTGCGGCTCAGAACAGGCGGATGGACCCCGCATTACTTGCTCTTAATGCGGGAGAAAAGACCGAAGAAGAGGAGCCCCACGAAGGGGAAGAATTTGGCTTTGTACTGACTGGAAGCATAGAAGTGATACTCGGCGTGAAGACTTACAGGGTCCGAAAAGGAGAATGCTTCTATTTCAAGGCTTCAAAGAAGCACTATTTAGCGAACAGGCGAAAGATGAGGGCGTTGGTCCTGTGGGTATCTTCGCCTCCTAATTTTTAGTGCACCCTAATGGGTATTAAAGAGTTTGGGAGGTGGTCAACATGATTATTAAAACCCCTACAAAGTTTTTTCTTGTGAGTGGTGCGTCCGAAGGCTTCTCACTATTAAATGCGTTTGATGGCGCCCTTTTGGCTTCGGGAGTCGGAGACACGAATCTGGTGCGAATGAGCAGCATTCTTCCTCCTGGCTGCGAGGAAGTCAAGCCACCTCCAGTTCCGCTGCCTCAAGGAGCACTTGTGCCGGTGGCATATGCTTCTCTCTATAGCGACGTCCCGGGAGAAGTGATTTCTGCCGCGGTGGCAATAGGTATACCAAAGGATCCGAATCGCGCGGGCCTGATCATGGAGTACTCGGCGAGAGCGGAAGAGAAGGTCGTGGTAGAGCAGGTCAAGAAGATGGCGGAAAAAGGTATGGAGCTGAGGAACCGGCCAATAAAGGAAATAATGGCTATATCAGCCACCTACAAAGTCGTGACAATTGGCGCTGTGTTTGCCGGCGTAGTGTTGTGGGATTAGAAATCAGGCTTTCGGCTTCCGTTCTATCGGCATTTCACAGAGATATTCTTACGTGAAAGGCGTCTTCAACCACAAGTTTATTGCTTCCGGAGAAGATGAGGAGTTGGCCGGCACTATTTTGCTGGGTTGCCCTTTGGACGCTACATCTTCCTTCAGGGGCGGGACGAGATTCGCTCCGGAAAGCATCAGAAAGGCATCCTGGACGCTTGAAACGTATAGTCCCTACCTCAAACAGGATTTGGATGAGGTCGAATTCTATGATGCGGGCAATCTCGAACTTCTTCCGGGTGATCTGGAACGTTCGATTGGCATCATAGAAAATGCGGTAGCCGAAATAATAGGAAAAGGAAAGAAGGGTCTGGCGCTCGGCGGCGAGCATCTCATTACCTATCCTGTTATGAAAGCGATGACAAAACGCTTTAATGTCATACAGGTCGTCCATTTTGATGCCCATTGCGATTTGAGGGATGATTATGAGGGGCAAAGGCTCTCCCATGCCACAGTTATGAAGCGGGTGAAGGAATTGGGGGGATTGGAGGTTTTTCAGATAGGAATACGATCCGGGACGAGACAGGAGTTCGAAGAGCTTCTTCCCATCGATTCGCCGGCATCCCTTGCGGCTCACCTCGACCGGAACCGGCCGGTCTACGTGACATTCGACATCGACGTCTTTGACCCGTCGCTGGTTCCCGGTGTGACGACGCCCGAGCCCGGGGGCCTGATGTTTAAAGAAGTCGTGGAATATTTCTCTGTTCTCAAGGGGATGAACATTGTGGGAGCGGACATTGTCGAGCTTGCCCCGGACTATGATACTACCTTCGTTTCCTCTGTTACAGCCTCAAAGATAGCCAGGGAGATTCTCATGCTTTTACAGTTGTAGTACGCCGGCCCTCTATATCAACGATTCAGGCAAAGCCCAAGAACAATAAACAATAGAAGGCAAAGTAAACGCAATTCGTTATCAGGAGTGTGATATGGATAATGTCAGAAATCGCGGAAGAATAATGATAATCGGCGCCGGAGGCGTGGCGACCGTGGCGGCCCACAAGTGCGCTCAGGTTCCTGATGTTTTCAAGGAAATAATGGTCGCGAGCAGAACGTTGTCGAAGTGCGAAGCGATCAGAAATGATGTCAAACGGAGACATGGCAGAGACATCCAAACAGCCCGGGTGGATGCCGACAACATACAGGAACTGGCAGCTCTTATCAATAAGTTCCAACCTGACCTTGTGCTCAATCTTGCCCTTCCTTATCAGGACCTGCATATTATGGATGCCTGCCTGGAGACGGGGGTACATTACATAGATACCGCCAATTACGAGCCGCTTGATGAGGCACACTTTGAGTACAGCTGGCAATGGGCTTATCAAGAGCGATTTCAACAAAGAGGGATCATGGCGGTCCTCGGTTCCGGATTCGATCCGGGGGTAACGAATGTCTTTGCAGCCTATGCCCGGAAGTATCTTTTTGATGAGGTGCATTATCTGGACATACTGGACTGTAATGCCGGGTCCCACGGTCATGCCTTTGCGACGAACTTCAATCCTGAGATCAACATCCGGGAAGTCACACAGGTCGTCCGACATTGGGAAAACGGGAGGTGGATCGAGACGCCCGCCATAATCGATGAAGGCAGTGTCCATTTCACTTTTGAATATCCTGTAGCAGGAGCGAAGGAAAGTTATCTCCTCTATCATGAGGAATTGGAATCTCTTGTTCGGAATATAAAAGGGCTGAAAAGAGCGCGGTTCTGGATGACCTTCTCCGACAACTATCTCACGCATCTGAGGGTGCTCAACAACATAGGTATGACCCGTATAGACGAGATCGACTACGAGGGATGCAAGATCGTTCCGATAAAATTGCTCAAGGCCCTCCTTCCCGAACCCGCCTCCCTTGGAAAGAAATATACGGGGAAGACGGTCATCGGTAACATTATGACCGGGAAAAAGAACGGGGAGACTATCACGAGGTATATCTACAACGTATGCGATCACGAAGCAGCCTTCAGCGAGACCGGAACACAGGCTATTGCCTATACGACCGGCGTCCCTGCAATGATCGGGGCGATGATGCTGCTCACCGGAGTCTGGCAGGGGACCGGGGTCTACAACATCGAGCAATTGGACCCCGACAGGTTCATGGAGGCGTTAAACAAACACGGTCTTCCCTGGCAGGTAGTCGAACGTGACCCGCTTCCCGATGAGGTGTAAAGTCGTTTAATGGCAGTTGGGCAAATAGAAGAGATTATTTTGAATATCTCGGCTGGAGGTACTTCCGTAGCGCATGAGTTCTCCGGTTTGCCGGACGGCACGAGAAGAGAGATAATCGAGCGGTTGGGCACCAGGGAGCTTGAATCGCTGACCCGGGCCGTCAAAGACGTGAAAATGCAGGGCTTTCAGGCGGCGAAGGTGAGGTTCTGCAGTATGGCAGCCGGGGCGATAAATACTCCCGTGTACCTCCTGGACGAAACCCTCATCGAAGAGAACATGCGAGTCCTGAGGTACGTAAAAGATCGCACGGGCTGCAAGATACTGCACGCATTGAAGGCGTACGCGTCGTTCGCTACTTTTCCTGTCATGAGAAGGTATCTTGACGGAACGTGTGCGAGCGGTCTCAATGAAGCACGGCTTGGCCGTGAGGAATTCGGAAAAGAGGTGCACACTTTTGCCGCAGCGTACAGGGAAAAAGATTTCAGCACGATAGTGAGATATTCCGATTCGGTCATATTCAATTCTTTTCATCAACTCGAGAAGTATGGAAAGATCGCGAGAAAGAGCGGCGTGGATGTAGGATTGAGGGTAAACCCCGGGCATTCGGAAGTCGCAACCGAGATGTACAACCCCTGCGCGCCCTGTTCGAGACTGGGAATAACGTACCGGACATTCGAAGAGGAGTTCCCGAAGCACAGGAACATGGTCGACGGTCTTCACTTTCATGCGATGTGCGAGCAAAATTCGGATGTTCTCGGGAGAATCCTGGACTCGTTCGAACATTTGTATGGACCTTACATCGGAGGACTGAAATGGGTCAATTTCGGGGGCGGCCATCACATAACGCGTGACGATTACGACCTGGAGCGCCTGATCGACCTTATAAATGCATTCAGAAGAAAGCACGAGGTTCAGGTCTATCTCGAGCCCGGTGAAGCAAGCGTTCTGGATGCGGGCGTGCTGATCGCCTCGGTTCTTGATATCGTGAAGAACGAGATGGAGATCGCCATAGTGGATACCTCTGCGGAAACACATATGCCGGATGTGCTTCTCATGCCTTACAGGCCGCAAATAATGGGGTCGGGGGAACCGAATGAGAAGAAATATACTTACCGGATTGCGGGACCGAGCTGTCTTGCAGGCGACGTTATTGGTGATTATTCATTCGAAAGGCCCTTAGAGAGAGGGGACAAGCTGGTCTTTACCGATATGGCCCTGTACAGCATAGTCAAAAGTACGACCTTCAACGGAATAAACCTTCCTGATATAGCGGTAATAAGGAACGGAGGGAGCGTGGAAGTAGTGCGGAGATTTGGCTACAGGGATTACAAAAGCAGACAATCATGATGGTGTGATCGTTCCTCATGAC
This sequence comes from Syntrophorhabdaceae bacterium PtaU1.Bin034, assembly GCA_002067405.1. The sequence continues at coordinate 125,956 of MVRP01000002.1, forward strand.
CTGTCGGTCGCCTGAGAAGCCGCCTCAAAAGATATTGAAAAATTCCGAGAAATATATTACAAATTGAACTTCCATAATATTCTTAACAATTTCCTGGAGAAGCGATGAAGTATCCGATAACGCGTGAAGGTTATGACAATCTCAAGAAAGACCTCGACTATCTGAGGAATACGAAGCGGCCCAAAATACTTGTCGCTATCGAGGAAGCCCGGGCGCACGGAGACATTTCTGAGAATGCAGAATACGACGCCGCCAAGGAAGAGTATCAGTTCCTTCAGAAGAAAATCGCGGAGTTGGAGGAGATGCTCAAGCAATGCGAGATCAAGGAAGTAAAGAAGAACCCGAATGGCGTCGTTGACTTCGGCGGCAAGGTCTTTCTTAAGAACTTAGACACCGATGAAGAGGTTGTCTATATGATTGTTGGGCCTTATGAGTCTGATATAGAGCATGGCAGGATAGCCATGAGCTCTCCCCTCGGGCGAGCCCTTCTCGGAAAAAGCGTAGGCGACGAAGTGACGTTTTCTGCCCCGGGAGGAGAGCGCACCTACGAAATCATGAAGATCGGTTAGCCGGATTGGTCAAGCCGGGTGCCGGTTTTTTTATGATAAAGCAGCCCCTTTGCGACCAAGCCGCACAGCAACAGAAATGCGAAGAGGATGAAATAGTCCCCGTACGTTACATAGACCGTCTCGCCCTGCCTGAGGGAAAACCTGCCGTTTAGCACCTCCTCTTTGAATATTTCTGTGCGTGCAGTTGTTCTCCCTCTTGGATCAATAACCGCGCTGATGCCGGTGTTTGCCGCCCTCAGCACAAAGCGGTCCGTCTCGACTGCCCTGAAAACGTAAAAAGCGAAATGTTGGTACGGCGCCGAGGTCTTACCGAACCAGGCATCGTTGGTGATGTTTACCAGCACTTCTGCCCCGTTTCGTACCGTCTCGTTGGTAATGTACGGGAAGACGCCCTCATAGCAGATCAGTATTCCTATTTTCCCCACCTTGGTCTTGATCGGCGAGTGGGACGGACCGGGAAAGAAATCGCCGGCCGCGACGCTGATCTTTTCAAGAAAAGGGAAATATGATGTAAGGGGTGTAAACTCTCCGAACGGGACCAGATGTTTCTTGCTGTAACTTCCTGAAATCTCTCCCTGGCTCCCTAGTATGTATGCCGTATTATAGTATCTTCCCCTTTCGTCCCTTGATATGGTGCCGACAAGAAGGTGGTTTGACAGGGCAGCGGGAAGGGCACGCACCACACTGCTCGCTCCGTCATTGAGAAAAATGAAGGGCATTGCAGTTTCGGGCCATACAACCAGGTCTGAGCCGCGGGACCGGTGAAACGTCAGGCTGCAGTAGGTGCGAATCGTACCGTTCCGGTGCGCCTCGTCAAACTTGAGGTCCTGCCTGATATTCCCCTGTACGATTGAGGTGCTCATGGTCGCCGGGATCGGATCTTTTAACCGTGTAACGCCAAAGATCAGGCAGGCTGCAAGGACACCGACGACCAGCGTGCCATAAGCGAAGGGAAACCTTCTTTTTGACAGGACATAGTAGATCAGGCAGTTTACGGCCACGATCAGAAACGAGAGAAAATAGGTGCCGGTTATGGATACTATCTGGACTATCGGCAGGAAGTTGTACTGGGAATGGGCAAGGAAAGACCAGGGGAAACCGGAAAGGAGAATGCCGCGCAGATATTCAAGGAGTATCCAGAGGGGCGGAGCAGTCAGATACAGGGGAATATTGAACCTGGTGTCCAGAAAGGATATGCCCCACGTAAAGCACCCTGTGAACAGGGAAAGGTAGAGCGCGAGCAGAAGGAGTGTAAAAAGACTGAGAGGAACGCTTATTCCTCCATAGGTGTTCATGGCCACTATGACCCAATAGACGAGTCCGGCATAGCAGACCATGCCGGCAACGAAGCCTGTCAGGAAGTTCTGGCGATGCCGGCCTTTTTCCAAGGCAAAGAAAAGCGGAATCAGCGCAATATAGGCGAGAAAGAAGAGGGACACCGGCGGCTGACAGGCAACGAGCAGGGCCCCCGAGAGGAAAGCAAGGCTATAAGGTAATCTCTTTGTATAAGCTATGTTCGGCAACATAATTAAACAACTTTTTTTCCCTGTATCTCATCCGCCGTGCCTCCGGGCCTCCCTGAACATGATCGAAGCCCAGGACATGAAGCAGCCCATGAATGACGAGCGCAAAAAGCCTCTCATAAAAAGGGACACGGGCGTGATCCGCCTCCTCCTTCGCCCGTTCTACCGAAATTATGAGATCGCCGAGGATCTCATTACTGAAACCGTCCTGATAAGAGAAGGAAATGACATTAGTAGGCGAATCCTTGCCGAAGCACTTCCTGTTCAGCTTTGCGATCCCCTTATCGTCGGTAAAAAGAATGCTAAGATCTCTACCCTGTAGCCCCAAATAGGCCAGTAAGTCTTCTGTTACCCTTTTTAGTCGTTTTCTGTCCAGCTTCAACAAGTCTTGGGTATCTTTTATAAGCACCGTCATCGTCAGTCCTTTCAGGGTACTCTATTCTCTGGTGAAATATACCGATAAGAATGGTGATGAAGCTTTTCTGTATGGCGTGCAGGTCTTTGAGGGTTAGTTCGCATTCGTCGAGCTGGCCATCGAGGAAGATCTGCTCTATTATGGTCTGGACATGCGTTTCTATTCTTTTGGGCGTTGGATCGTCAAGGGTTCTTGACGCCGCCTCGACTGCGTCTGCAAGCATCACGATGCCGGCTTCCTTTGTCTGCGGCTTCGGTCCGGCGTATCTGAAATCGTTTTCGTGAGCCAGGGACAGCTCGGGGTCTTCCAGGTCCTTTGCCCTCTTGTAGAAAAAGCTCATAAGGCTCGTCCCGTGATGCTGCCGTATGATCTCGTATATTCTCTTCCCCAATCGGTATTTTTCCGCAAGCTCTACGCCTTCCTTTACATGCGAAAGAATGATGAGGCTGCTCATGCTCGGAGAGAGGTTCTTGTGAGCGTCACCAAAATCTGTTCTGTTTTCAATGAAATAATGGGGCATCTTCAGCTTGCCCACGTCATGATAATATGCCGCGACCCTCGTCAAAATCGGGTGGGCGCCTATGCTCTCGGCTGCCGCTTTGGAAAGGTTACCCACCAGGATACTATGATGGTACGTCCCGGGAGCACTTACCATCATTTGTTCGAGTAACGGATGTTCGAGGTTGGCCAGTTCGAGGAGCTTAAAGTTTGTCGTATAGTCAAAGACATGTTCAACGACAGGCAGAAGGCCTGCTGCTATCAGACTGCTCGCTATCCCGCCCAGCAGAATAAAGGTGACCTTCAACGGAATATCGGCAGCAAAAGGGTAGCCGTGGAGAAGGTGAAAGAGAACCATCACAAAAGCCATCACAACGGCGGAAAACAGGCCTGCGCCGAGCATGGTTGTTCTCTTTTCGACCCTGCCCGAGAAATAGGAGGCCACGAGGTTACCGAGGAACGTGTAGATAAAGATGGAAAGCCCGTTGTCGGCGGCCAGCGCCACGGCGGCTGCAAGGATTGTGGAAAAGACAAAAACTGCCTCGGAAAAAAGGACCATCCTCATTACAATGCCGAATAGAAAGATGGGGAACATGTAAAACAGTAAGGAAGCGTGTTCCGGGATGAAGCGGTCGAAGATCATGAGCGAGATTCTCAAGAGGAAGATGGTGAACACGGTGAGCGCTGCCGAGAAGATGAAGTCTTTCTCCGACAAGTTGAATTTCTTGATCGTCCTGTCGGCATACTCGAAGACGATTGTGATGAGCGAGAAGAATACAAGGAAGAGAACGGCCATTTGACCCGTGACCGGTCCCCTTTGTTTCTCGGCATTCCTTAGCGCCGTCAGCTTCCGCGCGTCTTCCCTGTCTATCTTCTGCCCCTCCCGAACAATTATTTCGCCTTTCCTTATCGGGGCATCAGTCCCGGGCGGGGCAATGTTGGAGGATGAACGTATGCTCCGGGTCGCAATGTCCCCCACCCTGTAATTGCCCGGATCAGTCGGGATCCTGACATTTATAAGGGCGGCAAGGATCAGGGAAAAGAGGAAAATAATCAGATATTTCCGAAGGTAGAGACGCGAGGGAGGTTTATCCTTGTCGTTCTTCATTTTTTGCTCCTGCTGGGGGAACCTTTTTTTCGTAAGCTTTTATGATCTTTTGTACAAGCGGGTGTCTTACCACGTCCTTCTCGGAAAAATAAACGAACTTAATTCCCCTGATGCCTTTGAGGACTCTCTGTACTTCTATCAAACCAGAAGAACGTTTGTCGGGAAGGTCTATCTGGGTTACATCCCCTGTCACGACAGTCTTCGACGAGAAGCCGAGACGTGTGAGGAACATCTTCATCTGTTCCGAGGCCGTATTCTGGGCTTCATCGAGGATAACAAAGGCATCGTTCAACGTTCTTCCACGCATAAACGCAAGCGGTGCTATCTCGAGGACCCCTTTTTCTATAAGCCTTGCGGCCCGGTCCATATCGACCATATCGTAAAGGGCGTCGTAAAGCGGTCTGAGATAGGGATTTACCTTTTCATACATAGTGCCCGGCAGGAACCCCAGTTTCTCCCCTGCCTCTATGGCGGGTCTCGTCAGGATTATTCTTGACACTTCCTTGTTGAAGTATGCGGAAAGGGCCATTGCCATGGCTAGGTAAGTCTTCCCCGTTCCTGCAGGGCCTATCCCGATGACAATGTCATGTTTTCTTATGGCCTCGACATAGATCTTCTGATTTGCGGTTTTTGGGGTAATGACCTTCCGGCTCGGAGGGATGTAGATTTGGTCCCTGTACAGCTCATCCATACTCTTGTCGGTATGGGCGATGTAGCGGACCGCATGGTCGATGTCGGATGGATTTACCACGAAGCCCTTCTTGATAATCCCCGCCAGCTCGTTTATTACCCTGCTCGTGTTCTCAACCTCTTTTTTCTTGCCGATCAGCGTAACATGGTTGCCGCGAATGCTCGCCCTGACATCAAAATACTTCTTGAGGTATTTTATGTTTTCTTCACGTGGGCCGAATAAGTTGCGGGCCAAGTGGTTATCGTCAAAAGAGAGCTTTACTACCTCTTCTTCTGTTTTCTCTTCCAAAAAGTGCTTAGCAGACCTCCATGGTGGATTTTTCTAGTAATATAACACAGAAGTAAATTCTGGAAAAGTCAGCCGGAGCAATTGGAGGCAGTAGGAAAGACGCGGAGATTGCCCCGCGGCGTCGAGTTCGGGCAAGGTGTGCAAATGACAAAGCCGGAAGGCCATTAGGCGTATGTTTCAAAGAGGATTGGTCGCGACATTCGTTCCCAGGTGCTTATGTTCTTCCGATACACACCCACTACCATTTTGGGATTTGTGAGCCTTGAAACACCCCGAGGTCTCGCGGTTTCCTGGACCGCTTCGACTTGCCAGGTATTCTCACGATTCTTTGCAGGGCTGGCGGCGACAGGAAGGGTTCTGTTGCGCGGCAACAGAGGGGAATGCCCAAGCCACGGGATAGCGAGAGCTGCTTCGGACAACGAACTCAAGGTCTACTCTGCCTTTCCAAAGGAACTGTTTGCGATCAACAAGCCGTTCTCTTAATGCACGCCCATTCCTGTCAAATCAGTTCCAGGACACGACTTCTATAAGAGACTTCCCGTTTCTCGATTGTCTGGCGGCTCGGCTGTCTCGTTCATGCACTGACCATGCATGAACTCCGAATTCAGAGACCCGTCGCTTTCCGTCCTATCCTCGCGGATAGTTTGGCTTTTTCAGGCAGGATTTTTCTTTATATCCTCAATTCAGGGCTGATGTCAAGCTAAAACGCAGAACCAAAGCCAGCTGCAGTCCTACTCCGCGCAACTGGATATCGCCTCATGCGGGTTACTTGCCTTGTACGGGATTCGGCTTTAGAATACTTCGTCAGAGCTTTTGGCTACTATTCTGTTGGAAAGGCGGTACGTTGATGGAACAGGTAAGAGTGGACAGAAGTGCGGAGGAGTCGGTTGTCGCGGGTCATCTGTGGATATTCAGCAATCAGATAAAGGAAAGACCGGCTGACTTTATTGATGGAGGACTGGTCGAGGTCTGGAGTGAAAGGAACAAATTTCTCGGCGTGGGCTACTACAACTCCAGGAGTCTCATTGCAGTGCGTCTTCTTTCCCGAAACAGGGTCAACATCGATGACACATTTTTTTTGGTGAGGATTGAGGATGCCCTTCGTTTAAGGGCAGGAGACTACGAAGAGAGCTTCAGGGTCGTAAATTCGGAATCGGATTTTCTGCCCGGCCTTATAATCGACAAATATGGGGAGCAGATCGCGGTCCAATTGCTCACCTTCGGAATGGAGAGACAGAGAGATGCTATTATAAGTGCGGTTAAGAAGGTTTTCTCACCTCGGGCGATTGTGCTGAGGAACGACAGCCCCAGCCGTCAGGAGGAGGGGCTCCCACAATATGTTGAGGTAGCTGAGGGAAGCGTGAACAGACATGCCGTAATAAAGGTAGGACCGCTTCGATTCCTGGTTGACGTCCTCTCCGGTCACAAGACCGGTTTCTATTTCGATCAGCGGGATAACAGGCTTCTTATGAAGAGCTATGCTCCGGGTCAAAAAGTGCTCGACCTTTTTTCCTATACGGGCGGGTTCGGGCTGTATGCGCTTCATTTTGGCGCCCGCTCCGTGACATTTGTCGATGCGTCTGCTCAGGCATTGGATATATGTAAGGAGAACGCCAGGCTTAATGGACTTAAAGGGGGCACGTTCGTCAGGATAGATGGGTTTGATTTCCTGAAGGCCACGGACGAGCAATATCAGCTAATGGTCCTCGACCCTCCTTCATTCATCAAGTCAAAGAAAAAACTGAAAGAGGGCGAGAAAGGTTATATCGACCTTCACAAAAAGGCACTAAGAAAAGTCTCCGACAACGGGCATCTTTTCAGCTTTTCCTGTTCCTTCCACATGCGACGATCCCGGTTCCGGGATATAATGAGGATTGCTGCCTATGGTTTCGCCGATGTCTATCTCATCCGAGAGTTGTCGCAAGCCGGTGACCACCCCGTGTTGCTCACCGTACCTGAAACGGACTACCTTAAAGGACTGGTGGTGAGGGTGAAGAAAAGGTTGTAGACAAATCGGTTTCCAGAGCAAAGCTTATCACTTGACTTGTCCCTGCTCTTGAAATATAACCTAACCATAATGACCATAATGATCAGAAAGGTTCCGTAAATGAGCGGCAAAAGAAGGATAATCAATATTCTTTTTCCTTTGATTGGTTTCGGTGTGGTCATCTTCTACAATTTTTGCGGGACCTCCTGCACCTTTGTCAAAGGCGATGTATTTGGTATCGACCTGAAATATCTTGGCCTCGGCTATACTGCTCTTCTTTTCCTTTTGGCCTTGTTACGTCAGGACACGGTCTATCTTGCGGTGCTATCCGCCGGCATCGGCGTGGAGGTGATCCTGATCGGTTTTCAGGTGAAGAACGGCGTTTACTGTCCTTATTGCCTGATCCTTGCGGCTATTATAGTCTTTCTTTTCCTATTGAATTTCCGGCGGTCAAAGCAGCTTCTCGTAGGCCTTTTCCTGGTTCTTGGATTCCTCTTTTTTCTGCTGTTCTTCAGGGGGATGGCAACACCGGTCTACGCAGAGGAAGCCGTTTTCCCCTCGTTTGGGGCCGGGAAAGTGCATGTCAGGCTCTACACCGATTATTTCTGCGGACCGTGCAGCAGGATGGAACCGAAGATCGAACCCTTGCTGACCGACCTTGTGGAAAGGAATGTCATCACCCTCACGATGATCGATACGCCCGTCCACGCGCTCACGCCTCTTTACGCGAGGTATTTTCTTTATATCCTGAACCAGGACAAAAGGTTTGACCACACTCTTCGCTCCCGGACACTGCTCTTTGAGGCGGCCAAAAGCAAGATACAGGAAAGGGAAAAACTTGAAGAATTCCTGAAGAAGAATAACGTGAAGTTCAAACAGATTGATCCCCGGCCGACTTTTGCGGCGCTTTCCGCCCTCATCAGTGAGGACAAGGTAAGATCAACGCCCACCTGTGTCATAATCAGCGACGGCAAAAAGGCCGTCTTCAGTGGCGAAGCGGAGATTACGAAAGCGCTTGAACTGCTGAAATAAGGAATACCGGCGGGCCTTATTCTATCGCCTACCCGGATTCCTGTCAGGAAGTCTAACATCCTTGCCTTACAAGTGTCATAAGACTACCTTTTCTTATATTCTTATGCTACACTATACCGTCAAACAAGAAGCTGCTATTTCAAGATTGAATTGCCTTTTATCTCTTACCTACTTGCGTCCGATAGCGTTTAGTAGAAGATTAGATTAGCAAGGTATAGAGCAGCAAAAAAACAAAAACCTCTTGACAGTGAAGGGGAAAGAGTGATATTATCCCTAAGCTTTTCCGTCAAAAGCTTAGGCGCTGGCTTGTACTCTTTTATCCCTTAACAAGGGATTATTTTTTTGGAGGTATTAATGCCTACTATTAATCAGTTGGTGAGGCTGGGGAGAGAAGTCGCTAAAAAGAAGAGCGCTTCACCCGCTCTTACCAGTTGTCCTCAAAAAAGAGGCGTGTGCGTGAGGGTATATACGACTACTCCCAAGAAGCCCAACTCGGCCTTGAGAAAGGTGGCTCGTGTAAGGTTAACGAATGGCATGGAAGTGACTACTTATATACCGGGAATCGGCCACAATCTCCAGGAGCACTCAGTGGTATTGATCAGAGGGGGAAGGGTTAAGGACTTGCCTGGTGTTCGTTACCATATCATCAGAGGTTCCCTTGATGCGAGTGGCGTGGTGAACAGGAAGAAGAGCAGGTCCAAGTACGGCTCCAAGCGGCCGAAACAATAAGACCTAAAGTTATAAAGGAGGAAGGTAGTGCCACGTAAAGGAAGGGTATCAAAGAGGGAAAGATTGCCTGACCCCAAATATAATGATGTTCTGGTGCAGAGGTTCGTGAATAACGTTATGTGGGATGGGAAAAAGAGCCTGGCCAGAAGGCTGGTATACGGCGCTTTTGATCTCATGGAAAAAAGATTGAAAGAAGAACCCCTGAAGGCTTTCCGCAAGGCTATGGACAATGTGAAGCCGGAACTTGAGGTTAAGGCGAGAAGGGTTGGCGGAGCAACCTATCAGGTGCCGGTAGAAGTGAGACTGGACCGAAAGATGTCCCTCGCCATAAGGTGGATACTACGTTACGCCCGGGAGCGCTCGGAGAAGACCATGGTAGAAAGACTTGCCGGGGAGCTTATCGACGCCTATAACAACAGGGGCGGTGCGATAAAAAAGAGAGAAGATACACACAAGATGGCCGAAGCGAACAAGGCGTTCGCTCATTACAGGTGGTAGATGCAAGAAGTTATTAGAAATGTCGGCATCATGGCACACATTGATGCCGGAAAGACAACGACAACAGAAAGAATCCTGTTCTATACAGGTGTGAACAACAGGATCGGTGAAGTGGACGAGGGGACGTCCACCATGGACTGGATGGAAGAGGAAAAGGAGCGGGGGATTACCATTACGTCCGCCGCCACCACGTGCTTCTGGAAGAACTGCCGGATCAATATCATTGACACTCCGGGTCACATAGATTTTACGGTAGAGGTAGGCCGATCACTCCGTGTGCTTGACGGAGCGGTCGCTCTGTTTTCTGGCGTAGAGGGCGTGGAACCCCAGTCGGAGACGGTCTGGAGGCAGGCCGACAGGTACAGGGTGCCGCGCATCGGTTTTGTCAACAAAATGGACAGGCCGGGAGCCGATCTCAACAAGTGCGTCGTCATGATGCGTGAGATATTGAAGGCAAATCCCGTAGTCCTTCAGATCCCCATTAAGAATGGGGACGATTTTCTTGGCATTGTGGATGTTATTTCCGGACGCGCCATGCTCTACGATCGGGACCGCATGGGTTATGAGTACTCCACGGGGGAGGTACCCGCTCAGGTCGAGACAGCATACGAACAGGCGCGGGAAGAAATGATGGAAAAGCTGTCCGAGGTGGATGACGGCTTCATGGACGCTTTTCTTCATGGCAAGGAGATAACGGAGGCGGACATCAGGCGGGTGATCAGAAAGGGCACGCTCGACGGATCGATCCTTCCGATTCTCTGCGGCACGGCCTTCAAGAATAAAGGCATTCAGCCTCTTCTCGATGCCATAGTCGACTACCTTCCCAGCCCGGTTGAAGTGTCTCCTCATCTTTGCTGGAATGAAAACGGTGAAGAAAGCTCAATAAAGGGGTCTGTAGAAGAGCCGTTCAGCGGTCTTGTCTTCAAGATCATGAATGATCCCTTTGTTGGTCAGTTGAGCTATGTGAGGATTTATTCGGGGAAGTTGAAACAGGGGCAGACCATTCTCAACAGCACTAAAGGGAAGAGTGAGAGGATAGGACGAATACTGCGTCTTCACGCGAATAAGCGGGAGGAGATGAAGAGCGTTGAAGCAGGTGACATCGTTGCCGTTACAGGCCTGAAATACATTTCGACGGGAAATACTTTGGCTGACCCGGCGAACCCCATCGTTTTCGAGACTATTGAGGTTCCTATCCCGGTGGTCTCGATCGCTGTTGCCCCGAGAAGGAAAGATGAGCTTAAGAAAATGTGGTTTGTCTTTAACCAGTACACCCTTGAAGACCCCTCCCTTAAAGTAAAGATGGACGAAGAGACAGGCGAAGTCGTGCTGTCCGGGATGGGTGAGCTTCATTTAGACATTATCATGGACAGGGCGAAGCGTGAACACAACCTGAACATGACCTTCTCGGCGCCGCAGGTTGCCTACCGGGAGACCATTACCCGAAGGGCGACGGCAACAGGCAAATATATCAAACAGTCGGGCGGCAAAGGGCAGTACGGACATGTTGTGCTCGAGATCACGCCGATTGAGGGCAAGGATTTTGAGTTCGAGAACAAGACGGTTGGCGGTGTCATACCGAAAGAATATATCCCGAGTATTGAAAAGGGAGTGAGGGAAGCTCTCGAAAAAGGAGTTATTCTCGGTTATCCCTTGATCAACATAAAAGTAGATTTGCTTGACGGCTCTTATCACGAAGTGGACTCCTCGGAAATGGCCTTCAAGTTTGCCGGCTCGATTGCGGTGAAAGAGGCGGTAAAGAAGGCCAATGCGATTATTCTGGAGCCTGTAATGAAGGTCGACCTTAATGTCCCTCCGGATTATATGGGCGCGGTTATCGGTGATATCACCGCACGGAGAGGCAGAATTGCGGACATTGATGAGAGGAACGAGGCAAAATACATACAGGCGCACCTTCCGTTAGGGGAGATGTTCGGCTACACCACGCGCCTCCGCTCCATCACCCAGGGAAGGGGATACTACAACATGGAATTCCTCCATTATGCCCCGACCCCCACCCACATTTTGGAAAATCTTATGAAAAATAGAGAAAAAACAGTTACGGAGGCTCTCTATGGCTAAGAAAAAGTATGAAAGGAAGAAACCCCACGTCAATATCGGCACCATCGGGCATAT